>CALAZX010000230.1 GCA_937926555.1 uncultured Negativicutes bacterium
TCAGTCCGCCGGATTCCCCTCTTTGCCGGAGCAGTTCCGGCTGCAGCCCGCACAGCTTCCGCCGCAGCTGCCGCAGCCGCTGTCCTGCGACCGGGAGAAAAGGGGACGGAGCGCCAGCAGGCAGAGGATTCCCACCGCCGCCAGCAGCAGATAGTCAAGTATTCCGAATTCAGCCCACATCAGAGCATCCCTCCCAACTGATATACGATGAAGCCCACGATCCATGCCACCACGCACTGGAGGACCACCACCAGGCCGGTCTGCCAGGTGGAGTCAAGCTCTTTACGGATGGTGGCCACCGCCGCCACGCAGGGCGTGTACAGCAGGGTGAAGGCCAGGAAAGCCGCCGCGGCGGCCGGTGTGAACAAGGTCCCCAGCACGTCGGGCAGGCCGGCCACGCCGGTGTTCAGCAGCACGGACAGGGTGGACACCACGGTCTCCTTGGCCGCGAAGCCTGAGATCAGGGAGGTCACCACCCGCCAGTCGCCGAAGCCCAGGGGCTCGAAGACCGGTTCCAGGTGCTGTCCCAGAACGGCCAGCAAGCTGTCGGCGCTGTCCGCCACCGGGAACATCCGGGCATCGAAGGAGCCCAGGAACCAGATCAGCAGGGACCCCAGCAGAATCACGCCGAAGGCCCGCTGCACGAAACCGCTGGCCTTCTCCCACAGCAGCAATGCCACGCTGCGGGCGGAGGGGAAGCGGTAGTTGGGCAGCTCCATGACGAAAGGCACCGGGTTGCCGCGGAACAGGGTCCGCTTCATCACCAGGGCCAGCAGCACCGCCATGACGATGCCCAGTCCGTAGATGAGGATCATGGCCAGCGCCGCGTGCTGCGGGAAGAACGCCGCCACGAAGATGCCGTAGATGGGGATCTTGGCGGAGCAGCTCATGTAGGGGATCAGGAGCAGGGACATCTTCCGGTCCCTGTCCGAAGATACGGTACGGGTGGCCATCACCGCCGGCACGCTGCAGCCGAAGCCCACCAGCATGGGCACGATGCTGCGGCCGGAAAGGCCGATTTTCCGTAAAAGCCTGTCCATGACGAAGGCCACCCGGGCCATGTAGCCCGTGTCCTCCAGCACCGACAGGAAGAAGAACAGCGTCACGATGATGGGCAGAAAAGAGAGCACCGCCCCCACTCCCGCGAAGACGCCGTCAATCACCAGGCTGTGAACCACGGGATGGATCCCGTAGGTTGTCAGGGCCGCGGAGCAGAACTCCGTGAAACGGTCGATGCCCAGGGCCATCCAGTCGGACAGCCGCTGGCCGATGACGCTGAAGGTCAGGTAGAACACCAGGCACATCACCGCGAAGAACACGGGGATGGCGGTGTATTTGCCGGTGAGGATGCGGTCCATCCGCAGGCTCCGCTGATAGCTCCGGTTCACCTGGGCCTTCACCACCGCCTGCTTCACCGCGCCTTCGATGAAGGTGTAGCGCATGTCCGCCAGGGCCGCGTTCCGGTCCAGCTCCGTCTCATGCTCCATCTCCACGATGATGTGCTCCAGCAGCTCCTTCTCGTTCTGGTCCAGCTCCAGCTGGTCGTCCATGCCGGAGTCGCCCTCGATGAGCTTCGTGGCGCAGAACCGGGCGGGGATTCCCAGCCGGTCCGCATGGTCCTGGATCAGATGGACCACCGCGTGGATGCAGCGGTGCACCGGGGAGTCCTCCCGGCAGAAGTCGCTGACCTTGGGGAGGATCCGCTCCTCCGCCACCTGCTTGGCCCGGTTCACCAGCTCGCTGATGCCCTGGCTCTTGATGGCGCTGATGGGCACCACGGGGACGCCCAGGGCTTCCGACAGTTTCTTGATCTCCACCGTGCCGCCGCTGTTCCAGAGCTCGTCCATCATGTTGAGGGCCAGCACCGTGGGCACCCGCAGCTCCAGAAGCTGCAGCGTCAGGTACAGGTTCCGCTCCAGGTTGGTGGCGTCCACGATGTTGATGATGCCGTCGGGCTTCTCCCGGATGATGAAATCACGGGACACGATTTCCTCCTGGGTGTAGGGCCGGAGGGAGTAGATGCCCGGCAGGTCCACCACCGAGACGTCCTCCTCGTTTTTCAGTTTTCCCACCTTCTGCTCCACCGTCACGCCGGGGAAGTTCCCCACATGCTGGCGGGAGCCGGTGAGCGCGTTGAACAGCGTGGTCTTGCCGCTGTTCTGGTTGCCTGCCAGTGCCAGTATCATACCCGATCTCCTCTTCCGGGCACCGGTTCCGGTTCCACTTCTATCTTCTGAGCGTCCGCCGCGCGCAGCGTCAGCTCGTAACCTCTCACTTTTATCTCGATAGGATCACCCAACGGCGCCCGCTTCTGCAGCACGATACGGGTGCGGGGAATCAACCCCATGTCCAGCAGCCGGTTCCGCAACGGTCCCTCGCCGCCAACTGTCCTGATGACAGAAACTCCGCCAATCTCCATTTCATCCAGCGTCATTGTATCCTCCCGGTCTTGTCTACCTTGCTTCATATACTTCCGTTTACTTCCTTTATATCCAGCATTTTTTTCGCACAACTTTTAGTAAACTAATGTTAGCACCGACTAACTCACTTGTCAAGTTGGCGGAAACCACAAAAAATCCGGAGTGTTTTCGTCACTCCGGATAAGGGTAATTTGTATGATTTTTTACAGAAACGCCGGATTACAGGCGATGGCGGTTCACCATGTCGTTGAGGGAGCGCTCCCGGAGCACCGTCTTGAGAATCTTGCCGGTGTTGTTGCGGGGCAGCTGCTCCGCCAGGATGAATTCCTTGGGAACCTTGTAGGGGGCCACGCGGGCCAGCAGGTATTTACGCAGCACCCGCTTGTCCAGTTTGGCGCCCTCTGCGGGGACAACATAGGCGCAGATGGCCTGGCCCCGCAGTTTGTCGGGGATGCCGATGATGGCGGCCTCCACGATGTCGGGATGTGCCATCAGCACTTCCTCCACCTCACGGGGGTACACGTTCTCGCCGCTGGAGATGATCATGTCTTTCAGACGGTCCACAATGAAGATGTAGCCGTCCTCGTCACGGTACGCCAGGTCCTCGGTGTGGAGCCAGCCGCCACGGAGGGTGTAGGCCGTCTCCTGGGGACGGTTCAGGTAGCCCAGCATCACGTTGGGGCCCTTCACGCAGAGCTCGCCCACTTCGCCCACGCCCATCTCGTTGCCGTCCTCATCCTGGATGCTGACGGTGACATGGGTGATAGGCAGGCCGATGGAGCCCATCTTCACCAGGCTGGCCGGGTTGAAGGTGCAGACCGGGGTGGCCTCGGACAGGCCGTAGCCCTCCTGCACGATACGGCCGAACTTCCGCTGGAAGCCTTCGAAGAGAATCCGGGGCAGGGACGCGCCGCCGCTGATGAAGTAGCGCATCTGGGCCAGCTCCTCCGGCTCTGCGCCTTTCACGAACAGCTGGAACATGGTGGGCACGCCGCAGAAGCCGTTGACATGGTAGCGTTTGATCAGGGACATGGCGTCGTTGAAGGCGTAGGTCTCCTGGATCACCACGGTGGTGCCTTTCAGCAGGTTGGCGCTGACGCTGCAGATCCAGCCGAAGCAGTGGTACATGGGCAGCACGCACATGGCGATGTCGTCCTCCTGCACGTTCACCACGTCGATGAAGTCCTCGGAGTTGGAGATCAGGTTGCGATGGCTCAGCATGGCGCCCTTGGGTCTGCCGGTGGTGCCGGATGTGTAGATGATGACGCAGTTCTCGTTCTCCTCCATCTCATACTGCACGAACTCGTGGTCCGTCTCCTCCCACAGCTCCTCGAAATGGAACTGCTCCACCTTGTTGTCGAAGCCCAGCTCGGCCAGGGCCGGTTCCAGGTCCATCTTCTTCTGGGTGATCATGATCTTCATGTCCGTGTCGCTGGCGATGTAGGCCACCTCCGGAGCGATCAGCTGGAAGTTGAAGGGGACAACCACGCCGCCCGCCTTGATGATGGCGATGTAAGCGGCCACGAAGTTGGGGGAGTTCTTGCTGAACAGGCCCACCTTGTCGCCCTTCTTCACGCCTTTCGCCTGGAGGAAGTTGGCCCAGGTGTCCACCTGGTGCCGGAAATCCCCATAAGTAGTCGTCTTGCCTTTGAAAATGAAGACCGTCTTGTCGGCCGGATGATCTTTGATGATATCGTAATATAACACGCGCAAATTTCCTTTCTTTTCTGCCCCGGGCAGCCTGCCCGTCGACAGGAGAGATATTACAATGTAATCATATTTTCTTGCTCAGATATAAAAATTGTTACATTGCCACCTATTTCTTTTATCCGATTTTCGACTTTTTGTCAATAGTCATTTGGAAAAAACGGTGTGTCCCTCTACAATCGTGAGTGAAACCGCGCCTTTTTCGTCAAATACTGTAAAATCCGCCAGGTATCCGGGTGCCAGCGCCCCCATCTCCTTCTCGGTACCGAGAAGCCGGGCGGGAGCCTCCGTCACCGTCCGCACCGCCTCCGGCAGGGATACGCCGGTGTTCTCCCGGAAGTTCGCCAGGGCCCGGTCCAGGGTCAGGACGCTCCCCGCCAGGGTGCCGTCCGCCAGCCGCGCCTCCCCGTTCCGGACAAAGACCTCCTGGCCTCCCAGCTCGGAGTCGCAGTCCCCCAGCCCGCAGGCCCGCATGGAGTCGGTGACCAGCGCGATGCCGCCGCAGCCCTTCACCCGGCAGACGATCCGCTGGGCGGCGGGATGGACGTGGAGGTTGTCGGCGATGAGCTCGCAGACGGCGCCGCTGTCCAGCGCTGCCCCCACCACGCCGGGATTCCGGTGGTGGAGCCCCGTCATGGCATTGAAGAGATGGGTCACCTGGCCGGCGCCGCACTCCCGGATGGCGTACATGGCGGTATCGTAGTCCGCCGCCGTGTGGCCCAGGGTGACGCCGATGCCCTTGTCCCGGCACCGGTCGGTGAAGCGGCGCAGCTCATCCCGGGACACGGTCTCCGGTGCGATCATGACAATCCGGACCACGTCCTCCCAGGGCTCCACCAGCCTGTAGTCCGCCGGCGCGATATGGGAGGCCTTCTGGGCGCCCTTGTAGGCTTCCGCGATGAAAGGCCCTTCCAGGTACAGCCCCGCCGCACGGGCGCCGGGCAGTCCGTCCCTCATGGCCTCACGCACCGCCCCGGCCGCTGCCGCCAGTGCCTCGGGGCCGCAGGTCATGGTGGTGGGCAGGAAGGTGGTCACCCCTGTGGACGCCTGGAAAGCACTCATGGTCTCCAGGGCCTCCCGGCTGCCGTCCATAGTGTCGGCTCCCATGCAGCCGTGGATATGCAGGTTGATGAAACCCGGAGCCACATAGGCCCCGCCGGCGTCCACCACCTCACAGCGCTCCGCCGCCTGCTCTTTCTCCCATGTTTCACGTGGAACAACCCGCTCTATTCTCCTGTCATAGAGGATCACCATGTCATCCAGCACGGTGTCCCGCATCACCAGTCGTCCGTTAATCAGCGCATTCATGGACGCACCCCTTTCTTCCTGTACCGTTTCTTCTGTGCGTTCCGGCTTTCCGTCATTCTGCCGTTTCTCTCCGCGGTCTGTCTCCCGGACTGCGGACTTTCTGTATGCCGGATTCCGGTTTTCTTCCATTATACTCCATCCGCCGGCCGCCGTCCTCATCTCCGGGGAAAATCTTCCTGTACGACAAAAGCCGTATTCCGCGGACCCTCGCAGGTCTCATAGGAATACGGCTCTTGTGTTTTTAGCCCTCGCAATAATCTTGCCGGTGTCAGGGGCAAAATCATTTCCTTCTATATGTATGACGGAACCGCTTTCAAAATTCCGTCCTCACTTCTTCATCTTGCATCAATTGTATCACGGGGCATGGGAAAGTTCAAACCGCCGGAGGCCTGTTTGTGCCCTTTTCCCCCTTATATCACATAAAGTTCATAAAGAGAGGCGGTTCAGCGCGTTTCTCAGCGGGAAACGGTCTCTTTCACCGGTTCGGGGACCACGGCCTCCTCGGCCTTGTTGGTCAGACCCAGGCGTTTCAGCATGGCCAGGTCGGTGGCGATGGTGGCTGCGCCCGCAGTAGTCAGCATGTTGCCGGTGATGGTGGCGGACACGCCGTGACCGATGACGGTCTCTCCTGCGCCGGGCAGCACGGCACGGCCTGCGGCCAGACGGATATTGGCCTCCGGATTGATGAACCGGAAGAATGCCAGGGTCCGCTGCACGTCATCCCCGCTGAGCTGGGGCAGGTCTTCCAGCGGCGTACCCTTGATGGGGATCAGGGTGTTGATAGGGATGGACTTGATGCCCAGTTCGGACAGGGTCAGGGCCATGTCCAGACGGTCTTCCCAGTTCTCGCCCAGTCCGATGATGCCGCCGGAGCATACGGTCAGGCCCACTTTCTGGGCCAGCTTGATGGTGCGGATCTTGTCATCGAAGGTATGGGTGGTGCAGATCTCCGGGAAGAAACGGCGGGAGGTCTCGATATTGTTGTGGATGTTGGTTACACCCACCTCTTTCAGCTGACGGAACTGCTCCTCGTCCAGGAAACCCATGGAGGCGCAGAGTCCGATCTTCAGCTCTTTGCGCATAAGACGGTAAGCGTCCAGGGCTTTCTCGAAGTCCTTGCCTTTCAAGGCGCGGCCTGCGGTGACAATGGCCAGCCGGTTCACGCCGGCCTCCTCGTTGGCCCGTGCCAGCTCCAGGATCTCCTCCTTGGAGAGGAAGTTGTACTCCTCTACGCCGGTATGGTTGCAGGAAGCCTGGGCGCAGTACTTGCAGTTCTCGCTGCAGCGGCCGCTGCGGCCGTTGATGATGGAACACAGGTCGAACATGTTGCCGCAGAAACGTTTCTGCAGTCTGCCGGCGCCTTCCAGCAGCTCGTCCAGATCCGCGGTCAGGAAGATGGAGAGGTCGTCCCCTCTCTTGATTCTGTAACCGTCCAGGATTTTGTCGGTAAGTTCAGCGATTGTCATTGCCATATGAAAAGCCCCATTTCTCTCTATTATCGTTAACCATAATAAACGCATCGGTTGACATTAATTATAATCAAACTGCCATGAAACGTCAACCTTTTATTATTGTTAGTTAACTTAGAGAGAAACAGGGCTGCGGATCCGTTCCGTCAGGCTGTCTCCGGCAGGGTCACTCCCCGCCTTCCATGTCCTCCTCCGGTCCCCGGTACAGGACCGACAGGCTCTCGCTCTCGTCCAGTTCCGTCACTTCTTTCAGCCGACGCTGCATCACGCGGGTGCGGACACCCACCAGCTTGTCCAGCTCGTCGTTGGCCTGGTTCATCCGGTTCTGGGCGGCGGCCAGGGCGGACTCGAACTTGGCGAACTCCGTCTTCACCGCTCCCAGCACCCGCCATACCTCCAGACTCTGCTTCTGGATGGCGACATTGCGGAAGGTCATCTGGATGCTGTTGAGCAGAGCCGCCATGGTGCTGGGCCCCGCCAGGTTCACATGGTATTCCCGCTGGAGGATCTCGATGAGTCCCAGGTTCACCGCCTCGGCGTAAAGCCCCTCGAAAGGCAGGAAGAGCACGGCGAAATCCGTGGTGCGGGGCGGGTCCAGGTATTTGTCATGGATGTCCTTGCCCTCGCTGCGGATACGGCTCACCAGCTCCTTGCGCCAGAGGGCGATCTGCTCCGCATCACCAGCGGCGTAGGCGTCCTGGAGATGGGCGTAGGTGTCGCCGGGGAACTTGGCGTCGATGGGCAGGTAGACGAAAGTGTCACGGGCGGTGGGCAGCTTGATGGCGAACTCCACCACGTTGCGGCTGCCCGCCCGGGTGGCCACGTTCTCCTCGTACTGCTCCGGCGCCATGATGTCCTTCAGGATGGCGCCCAGCTGGATCTCCCCCAGGATGCCACGGGTCTTCACGTTGCCCATGACCTTCTTCAGGTCCCCCACGCTGCGGGCCAGGGTCTGCATGTCGCCCAGGCCCTTGTAGACCTGTTCCAGCCGGTCGTTGACCAGCTTGAAGGAGGCGGTCATCCGCTCGTTCAGGGTCCGCTGCAGCTTCTCGTCCACGATGCCCCGCATCTCGTCCAGCTTCTGCTGGAGATGACGGTCGATCCGGTCCAGCTGCTGCTGCTGCATGTCCGCCATGGATTTCGTGTTGTTGCCGATGACCCCGGAGAAGGAGGCCATGTTCTCCCGGACAATGCGTCCCGTGTCCGCCCGCAGGTCGTCCTGCTGCTCACGCAGTTCCCCCTGCTGCCGGTGGAGCATCTCCCCCAGGGCCCGCTGCTGCTCCTGGAGCCGCGACTCCATCAGCAGCGCCAGCTCGCCGCTGTCCCCGTATTCCGCATCATGGCCTTCCCCCGCTTTGCGGTATACCAGCGCCAGTCCCGCCAGGACCAGCAGCAAGAGCACCGCGATAATCAACTCTCCTGTTGTCATAGGTCACCTTCGCCTTCCTGTCATGTTCTCCGGACCGCTGTCCGGTGTGTCTGTGATATACGTGTTCTGTAAGTGATGTGTATGTTGTGTGTTGCGTATTATGTGTTGTGCATTGTGTATTGCACGTTATGT
The DNA here is from genome assembly GCA_937926555.1 of uncultured Negativicutes bacterium. Lineage (GTDB taxonomy): Bacteria > Bacillota > Negativicutes > Acidaminococcales > Acidaminococcaceae > Succiniclasticum. Next base: position 8,466 of record CALAZX010000230.1, read on the forward strand.
GTTTTGTGTGCTGTATGTCTTGTTTATGGCGTATTTATAGAGGGCGCATCATCACTCCATACTCCCTCAGCGCACCCCGTCGGGGATGGAGTTCTGCAGCACGTAGATGGGATCCACGGTGCGGCCGTCCACCAGCACCTCGAAATGGAGGTGGGGGCCGGTGCTGAAGCCGGTGGTGCCTGCGAACCCGATGATCTCACCTTTGCGCACGGTCTGCCCCGGCGCCACGGAGATGCCGCTGAGGTGTCCGTAGGCCGTCTCATAGCCGTTCTGGTGGTCGATGCGGATGTAGCGTCCGTACCCGCCGTTCCAGCCGGCCTGCTCCACCGTGCCCATGGCCGCCGCGTAGACCGGCG
>CALAZX010000231.1 GCA_937926555.1 uncultured Negativicutes bacterium
GCCGCGGGACAAGGAACGAATGTGAAGAAAGGAGCGGGGAGGCCATCATAACCCCTCCCCTTGACATATGGCACGATTTGCGATCAAGACACTGGAATTCGACAAGGTGAAGGCCAATGCGGCGGCGTATGCGGCCACATCCCTGGGACGTGAACGTCTCATGGGCTGGAAGATCTCGGCGGATTTCGAGACGGTGAAACGACTCCAGATGGAGACGGCGGAGGCGAAACGGCTGCTGGACGACGGCATGCGTTTCCCCTTCGGCGGACTGCACAATATCGGACCGGCGGTGAAGCGGGCCCGTATCGGCAGCAGCCTGGACGTGGAGGAGCTGATGGAGATCGGCACCAGCGCCGCCGCTTTCGGCGCCCTGCGCCAGTTCCTGCTGACGGAGAGCGAGCGCTGTCCCAATCTGGCGGAGTACGCCCGGGAGATGAGCGAGTTCCCCCGGCTGGTGCGCCAGATTGAGCGGACCATCTCCGAGAAGGGTGAGATCCTGGACACAGCCTCCACCAAGCTGGCGGGGCTGCGGACCGGCATCGTTTCGGCCAAGAACCGTGTGAAGGGGCAGCTGGAGAACATCCTCCACGACCCCAACAACCAGAAGTATTTCCAGGACAACCTGGTGACCATGCGGGGGGACCGCTATGTGATCCCTATCAAGCAGGAATACAGGCTGAACTTCCCGGGCGTGGTCCACGACCAGTCCGGCACCGGCGCCACGCTTTTCATCGAGCCCCTGGCGGTGGTGAACCTGAACAATGACATCAAACGCTACATGACCGAGGAGCAGGAGGAGATCCGCCGCATCCTGCAGCAGCTCACCGACGCGGTGGGCAGCGAGGCGGCCCTTCTGACCCGGAGCCTGGAGATGGCCACGGAGCTGGACGTGATCTGCTCCCGGGCCTACTACGCCATTGCCATGCGCGCGGTGCAGCCCCGGCTGGTATCCAGCGGCGGCATCGTCATCGAGAAAGGGCGGCATCCCCTGCTGCCCCAGAACAAGGTGGTGCCCCTGGACATGAATCTGGGGGAGACTTTCACCACGCTGCTGATCACCGGCCCCAACACCGGCGGCAAGACCGTGTCCCTGAAAGCGGTGGGACTGTTCGTCCTCATGAGCCAGATTGGCATGTTCATCCCCGCCGTCAGCGCCAAGCTGCCCCTGCTGCGGGCGGTCTACGCGGATATCGGCGATGAGCAGAGCATCGAGCAGAGCCTGAGTACTTTCTCCGGCCACATGACCAACCTGATCGCCATCCTCAAGGATGTGCGACCCGGCGACCTGGTGTTGGTGGACGAGATCTGCGCCGGCACGGACCCCAACGAGGGCGCCGCCCTGGCCATGTCCATCCTGGACCATCTCACGGAGCAGGGGGTCCTCACTATGATGACCACCCACTACAGCGAGCTGAAGACTTTCGCCTACGGCCGGGAGAAGATGGAGAACGCCAGTGTGGAGTTCGACCAGGACACCCTGCTGCCCACGTACCGTCTGCTGATGGGCGTGCCCGGCAGCAGCAACGCCTTCAATATCAGCCGCAAGCTGGGACTGCCCGACAGCATCATTGCCAGCGCCGGCAACCTGCTGACCCAGGAGCATATCCACATGGAGGATGTCCTCCAGGGACTGGAAGGGGAGCGGCGCAAGTACGAGAGCGGCAACCGGGAGATCAAGGCCCTGCAGTACGAAAGCGAGAAGCTGCGGAACCAGCTGGCCTGGCAGAAGAAAGAGTTCGAGAAGCAGCGGAACGAGCTGCTGCGCAAGGCCCGGAACCAGGCGGACGAGATTTACCGGAACAGCCGCCGGGAGGCGGAGGCCGTGCTGAAGGAGCTCCGTTCCCTGAAGGCCGGCATCGACATGGACAGCCTCCGGGCGAAAGCCGAGGAGGCCAGGAAGAAGCTGGACAAGCATCTCAGCATGGACGAGCCCCTGCCCAAGGGCAAGCCGCTGGACCGGAAGACCGCCCGGAAGGGTATGATGGTCCTGGTGACCCGGCTGCGCAAGGAGGGCGAGATCCTGGAGATCTCCGGCAAGGACGCCGTGGTGAGCATCGGCATCATGAAGATGACCGTGCCCCTGAAGGAGTGCCTGCTGGTGAAGGACGCCCCCCGGAAGAAGGAGCCTGTCTCCAACTACCGGAAGAATGCGGCCCACCGCATGTTCGCCGCCAAGACCATGACGGCGGAGCAGGAGGTGGATGTCCGGGGCATGACCACCGACGAGGCCATCCCCTATGTGGACAAGGCCATCGACGACGCGCTGCTGGCCGGCATCGGACAGGTCCGTGTCATCCACGGCAAGGGGACCGGCGCACTCCGGGCGGGATTGCAGGAATATCTCCGCACTCACCGGAACGTGGCCAAGATCGCCCTGGCGGACCTGAGCCTGGGCGGCGCGGGGGTCACCGTGGTGACACTCAAGTGACGTCGGAACGCATGAACATACAGGAAAAATCATCTGCCGCCGGGTCCGGAAAAGCCCCTCTGGCGGCGTGAAACCTCATAGAAACAGGCTTTGAAGCCCGTCTGTTGTACCATTTGATACAGTAAAACACTGCGAATGGCGGCAACAGGCGGGCTTCTTGGATTTTAGCGGTGTGATATGTTATAATAAATGTGTATTTTTGTTCTTCCGGAACGGATTATTAAAGAATAGAAGGGGTGTAACCTATGGCACTGATTGTGAAGAAATTCGGCGGCAGCAGCGTTGCCACGCCGGAGAAGATATACGCCCTGGTGGACCGTGTATTGGCCGAGAAAAAAGAGGAGGACCGGATCGTCATCGTGGTTTCCGCGATGGGCGACACCACCGACGACCTGCTGAGCCTGGCGGCGAGCATCGCTCCCCAGCTTCCCAAACGGGAGATGGACATGCTGCTGGCAACCGGCGAGCAGGTATCCATCTCGCTCCTGGCCAGCGCGTTCGTGAACCGGGGATACAAGGCTGTCTCCCTCACCGGATTCCAGGCTGGTATCCGCACCAACGCCCATCACACCAAGGCGGGCATCATCACCGTGGACGCCAAGCGGGTGGAGAAGGAGCTGGAGGCCGGGAACATCGTCGTGGTGGCGGGTTTCCAGGGCATGACCGAGGACGGGGACATCACCACCCTGGGCCGTGGCGGCAGCGATACCACCGCCGTGGCTGTGGCTGCCGGCCTGAAAGCCGACATCTGCGAGATCTACACCGACGTGGACGGCGTCTATACCGCCGATCCCCGCATGGTTCCCGGAGCGCTGAAACTCAACGAGATCACCTTCGGGGAGATGCTGGAACTGGCCCGTCTGGGTGCCGGCGTCATGCAGCCCCGTGCTGTGGAGTATGGAGAACATAACAACGTGGATATCCATGTGCGGTCTACTTTTCATAACGTGCAGGGTACCATCATCAGGAGGGAATATACCGTGGAAGAGAAAGAGTTTATTATCCGTGGGGTGACAAGCGATGTGAACGTGGCGAAACTGGCAGTCCGTGACGTACCGGACCAGCCCGGTGCGGCCTTCACCATTTTCGACGCCCTGGCGAAAGCCAATATCGACGTGGACATGATCGTACAGAGCGCCAGCACCACCCATAAGAAGAACGACATCACCTTCACTATCGCCAAGAATGACCTGGGCGAGGCGGTAGGCGTGCTGGAACGCCTGAAAGACGTGCTGGAATACGACCGGGTGGACATGGAGTCCAACGTGGCCAAAGTGTCCGTGGTGGGCGCAGGCATGCTGGGAAGCCCCGGTATCGCCGCCGGCATGTTCGGCGCGCTGGCTCATGCGGGCATCAACCTGGCCATCATCAGCACCTCCGAGATCAGCATCTCCTGCCTGATCCCCCTGGAGGATGTGAAGAAGGCGGTCAACGCCATCCACGAGTACTTCTTCAAAAACGCGGAGGACCGGGACTCCATCTGACGGATTCCCGCTGTGACCTCCATATAAAGGAGCTCCGTCCGCCCGGGAGGGAGCTTCTGTTTTGTGGAGCTGAGAAATTGGCAATGACAAGCTGTCATTGAGAAGTGAGAACCAACCGGCTGGATTTGAGAAGTGAACCCCGTCCGGCCGGAAACGATAATGAAACTGAAAGAGGATGTTACCTATTATGTCAAAAAGTTTTGCCGCTCTGCAGGCGAAAGGAAAGTCTGCTGACGATGTTATTTTCGCGGCCAGTGCCGCAGCGATGAGAGATATTGCCGAGAACGGTCCGGAGAAAGTGGTCAACGGGACCATCGGCGCCATCATGGACGAGGAGGGGAAGCTGGTGTGCCTGCCTACGGTGGAGAAAGTCTACCGCAGCCTGCCCACCGTGGAGCTTGCTGCCTACGCGCCTATCGCGGGGCTGCCCGAGTTCCTGGACAAAGTGCTGGAGGCAACCTTCGGAAAGAGCCGTCCCCACGCTCATATCTCGGCGGTGGCCACTGCCGGAGGCACCGGCGGTATCCACCATGCCATCTGGAACTACACCCGTCCCGGCGACGTGGTTCTGACGTCAGACTGGTTCTGGGGCGCCTACACCGTGCTCTGCAAAGACCTGGAGCGTACCCTGGACACCTATCCCATGCTGACGGCGGACGAGCGGTTCAACCTGGAGGGGCTGGAGGAGAAGGTGCGCGGCCTGCTGGAGAAGCAGGACAGCGTGCTGCTGATTCTCAACACCCCGGCCCACAACCCCACCGGTTACAGCGTGTCCCGTGAGGACCTGGACCGGATCATCGCCATGCTCTCCCGTGTCTCCGCGGAGGCCGGCAAGCAGGCGGTGCTGTTTCTGGACGTGGCCTATCTGGACTACGCCGGGGACAAGGACGAGGTCCGGACCATGTTCCGGGCGCTGGACGACCTGCCGGAGAACCTGCTGGCCATTGTCCAGTACAGCATGTCCAAAGGCTTCACCATGTACGGCCAGCGGGTGGGCGCCATGATCGGCGTGGCCCGTGACAAGGAGGCCGTGGAGGAGTTTTTCGAGATCAACCAGTATTCCTGCCGTTCCACCTGGTCCATTATCTGCCGGCCCGCCATGCGGACCCTGGCGGAGATCTACAGCTATGGCCATCGCAACCCGCAGGGACTGGATATCCTGGCGGAGATCTACAGCGCTCCGGAGCTGATCCGGGCTGTGGAGGCCGAACGGGACGGTTATTACAAGATGATAAAGGCCCGCGCGGATATCTTCGTGAAAGAGGCGAAGGACTGCGGGCTGCCGATGATCCCCTATGTGGCGGGATTCTTCCTGTCCATCCCCTGCGAGAAGGCGGCGGAGATCTGCGAGCTGCTGCATGAGGACCATATCTACCTGGTTCCCATGAAGGCCGGCATCCGCATCGCCCTGTGCTCCATCCCGCTGCGGCTGGTGCCCGGGATGGCGGAGAAGATCAAGCGTGCCATGGACAAGGTGGCGCAGCGCTGAGGAGCCATCGGAGAAACCTGAGTGTCTGAAGTGCCGGCGGCTGCCGGCCGGATAAGTGCAGGAGGTGCCGTATGATTGCTTTGACAATGCCTGACGGGACAGTGAGGAGCTGTCAGGAGGGCGTGACATTACTGGAACTGAGCAGAGATTTCGCGGGGAACTACGGTTCTCCCATCGCCGAGGGCGTCATCGACGGTCTGGGCCATAATCTCCAGCGTGAGATCCACCACGACGCGGTGATCGATTTTATCGAGATCGATTCGGAGGAGGGCATGCGCGTCTTCGTGCGCAGTCTGCTGTTCCTCTTCATCGTGGTGACCAACCGGCTCCACCCCGAGGTGGAGATCGAGGTCCGCAACTCCCTGGGAAGCGCGCTTTACTGCGCCATCCGGGGGAAAGAGCTGACCCAGGAGGAGCTGGACGGGATCGAGGCGGAGATGCGCCGCATCATCAAGTCCAAAGAGCCGATCGGCTACACTATGCTCACCCGGGAGGAGGCCATGCGCTATGCGGAGCAGGATCCCCATCTGGGGCCTGATCAGCTGGGACTCATGGAGATGCGTCCCGACGTGAAGATGATTCCCGCTGTGGAACTGCTGGGGCAGAAGGCCTTCTTCATCGGCCCGGTGCTGCCGGGGACCGAGCATCTGGAGGCGTTCGAGCTGATCCGTTTCCAGGCCGGCGTGGTGATCAACTACCACGATACCGGGAACTACCGCTACCTGCCGCCCTGGAGCCGGCACCGCCGTATCAACGAGACCTATCATGAGACGGAGGAGTGGGCGGCCATGATCGGCTGCAACACCGTCTCCAAGCTGAACCGGATCATCCGGGAAGGCAAGGCGGACAACATCATCCGGGTGGCGGAGGCTCTCCAGGAGAAGAAGATCGCCGCCATCGCGGACCGGATCGCTAAGAACCGGAAAGACCTGCATTTCGTGCTGATCGCGGGCCCGTCCTCCTCCGGGAAGACGTCTTTCGCCCAGCGGCTCAGCGTGCAGCTGGAGGTGAACGGCATCCGTCCCATCCCCATCTCCATGGACAACTATTACCGGAACCGGGTGGACACGCCGAAAAAGGCGGACGGAAGCTATGATTTCGAGTGCGTGGAGGCCATCGACCTGGCTCTCTTCAATGACCATCTGAAACGGCTGCTGGCCGGCGAGACGGTGAAGATGCCCAAGTACAACTTCCGGGAAGGCGTCCGGGAATACCGTGGCGACCGGATCCATATGGACGACAACAGCATCTTCGTGGTGGAGGGGATCCATGCCCTGAACCGCAGGCTGACAGAGTCCGTGGCGCCGGAGAACAAGATCAAGATCTTCGTCAGCGCGCTGACCCCCATGTCCCTGGACGACTACAACCGGATCCAGACCACGGATATGCGTCTGCTCCGGCGGATGGTGCGGGACTCCCAGTTCCGTTCCCAGGACGCGCTGATGACCATCAATATGTGGCCGGACGTGCGGGAAGGGGAGGAGAAGTACATCTTCCCGTTCCAGGAGGATGCGGACATCTTCTTCAACACCACGCTGATCTACGAGCCGGCGGTGCTGAGCAGGTATGCGGCGCCGCTGCTGGAGAGCGTGCCC
>CALAZX010000232.1 GCA_937926555.1 uncultured Negativicutes bacterium
TCGCCGCCCACATACTGGAAGAGGAGGCGTCCCCCTTCCACCACGGCGCTCTGGGATTTGCGGCAGTCCATGCCGCTGTTGCCGGTCTGGTTGCAGATGACCACAGGCAGCCCGCCGGCCCGGGTGGAGATGCCGTTCCAGGCGTGGACCGGCGGACCTCCGCAGCCTCCGGGAGGCCAGGCGGCGATCACCATCAGCATTTCCGCCCCTTTCTCCCGCAGCTCCTCCCCGTGCTCGTTGAACCAGGCGTCTGCGCAGACCAGGAGCCCCGTCCGGATGCCGTCCAGATCCGCCGGCTCCATGGTCTCACCGGGGTCGGACCAGGCTTCCGTGATCCATTTCACGGTATGGACCTTACTGTGCTTGGCGTCGATATCCCCCTTGGGACCGATGACCACGCAGCTGTTCCCCGCCTTGCCGTCCTCCTTCTCGGCACAGCCCAGGAAGAGCCGCACGCCGTTCTCCCTCGCCAGGTCCAGGAACAGTCCGTAGCTGCCGTCCTCTTTCGAGAGGTAGGTGTAGGGATGGCCGGTCCGGACCATGTGGGAGCCCTGGAGGGCCATCTCCGGGGTGATGACCCAGTCGGCGCCGGCCTCCGCGGCCAGCCGCACCCCTTCCTCTATCTTCTTGCAGTTGGTCTCCTGGGGACCGCCACAGAAATCGAAATGCAGCAGAGCCAGGCGCAACGTTCTCTTCTTTTCCATCAGTGGATACCTCGTCTTCCTTTTCTTATCAGTAATCGGTTTTAATTATATCACATATTCAACAAGATATCCCATATACCCGCTATACAGTCAAGTTTTTTCCATGAAAAAAGCGCGGAATCCCGAAGAATTCCACGCTTTTCCTGTTTTGATGGATTTTTTACCCGCTTCCTCGCAGGCTTTACACTGCCCCTCCGATCAGAAGGTGTATTCCATGCCCAGCTGGAAGTTGCGTCCGGGCTGGGAGTACCAACCTTCTCCGCCGGGGGTTGTCATATCAAAAGTGATATCGGTATACATCCGGTTGAAGATGTTGTTGGCGGTGAAGAATACCGTCAGGTCTTTCTCCGGTCTGTAGTTCATGGCCGCGTTGAAGAGCCAGTAGGTCTTGTTGCTGGAGGACACTTTCCCGGCGTTCCAGGAAGGACCGGGGCGGTTCATGATGCCCTGCGCGTTGACGTTGCCGCTGAACTTGTCGTTGTCATAGTCCAGGCCCAGGTTCCAGGTGCCTCTGGGGATGCTGCCGCTGGCGTTGTGGCTCTTGGGAATGGAGATGTGGGTATAGGCGGCGTTGGCCCGGAAATGGCTGTCCAGCTGGCGGGTCATCTGGATATCCCAGCCTTCCGTCCGCTCATCACCGGTATTCTCGAATTTGTTGTTGCCGAACCGGATCATGTTGTCGCTGTCCGTGCGGAACAGGTGGCCTGCCACCGTGGTCCGGTCGTCCAGGTAGGCGCTGGCGCCCAGCTCGATGGTGTGGCCCTTCTCAGGATCAAGGCCGGGGTTGCCAAACCCGGGGGTGTACAGCTCGTAGAGCGCCGGTGCCCGGAAGAACTCCTTGTAGGACACGTAGGTGCTCACCTCATCGGAGATGTCGTAGCCGATGACGCCGCTGAGGGAGGTGTTGTCACCGAAGTCGGAGTGGTGGCTGAAGCGCACGCCCGGAGTCACGGTGACACGTCCGAAGGTCATGGTGTCCTGCAGGTAGTAGCCGGTATTGGACACGTCGGTGATGAAATCACTACCCAAGT
>CALAZX010000233.1 GCA_937926555.1 uncultured Negativicutes bacterium
AGCAGTGGGAAGAACTGCTGGAAGAGCAGGAGGAGCTGGAGGCCGAGAGCGGCCGGGAGTGATCCTGCCTTCAGGGGATATGTCCGCAGCAGCGGTTATTCCCCGGGAAATGCGGCAAGAGACTGAAGCGCGTCATAAGAGACACGAAGAGAGAAGAGGAAAAGGAGGTGCGGCATGGAGGACGAGGTGTATATGGGCCTGGCCCTGGCGGAGGCGGAGAAGGCTTTCCGGCTGGGGGAGGTTCCGGTGGGAGCGGTGATTGTCCATGAGGGCAAGGTCATCGCCGCCGCCCACAACATGCGGGAGACCTGGAAGGACGCCACCGCCCATGCGGAGGTCATCGCCATCCGGGAGGCCTGCCGGAAACTGGACCGCTGGCGTCTCTCCGGCTGCACCCTCTATGTGACGGTGGAACCCTGCCCCATGTGCGGCGGGGCCATCTTCAACAGCCGGCTGGAACGGGTGGTCTTCGGCTGCCGGGACAACAAGGCCGGCGCCGTGGAATCTCTCTTCAACATCCTCACCCATCCCTCCCTGAACCATCAGCCGCAGGTGATCGGAGGCCTGATGGAACGGGAGTGCGCGGCGGTGATGAAACGGTTTTTCGAGGCCCGCCGGAACAAAGGCTGATAACTGTCATGAAAAGAGAAATAACAGTGGAAATACAGTGATATATTTGGTATAATTATATCTGCACTATCATACGGAGTGGTATCGAAGTGGTCATAACGAGGCGCACTCGAAATGCGTTAGCCGTTTGCGCGGCACGTGGGTTCGAATCCCACCCACTCCGCCATTTGAGAACACGGAGCTGTTTTCCAATCCCGGAAAGCAGCTTTATTTTTTAGGTGTCCGGAGCCGGTGATGTTGCCGGAGCGGCCGCCGGAAGAGATTCAGGAGGTTTTGTCTATGTCATTCACTTTACCCGCCTATACGGCGCCCGATTTCACCCAGGACCTGTTCGTGCAGGCCCCCGACTGCAAACTGGTTCCCGCACCGGCTGACGGTGTGGCTCCGGAGAACTACCACGCCATGTCCATCTACCCGGAATACTTCAAGGTTGACGGGAAATGGCTGCTGGCCGAGGAGAGCCGTATGGACTGCAGCCCCGTCTACAGAAACGGGAAGATCGAGATTGTGGAGTTCCGCCATCTGCAGAAAGGCGACCTGGTTGTCACCGGCCGCACGGAAGCCGCGGAGGAGGGCATCTATGTCCATGTCACCGGTTTCGCCGGCGAGACCGCCGAGGAGCAGCTCTTCGCCTTCCGCCAGGGCCGTTCCCGCGAGACCGCCTATTCCCGGGACTACGACTCCCTCTACGAGCTGCTGGAGTACGAGAAGGAGCACGGCAAGATCGTCTGGGTCATGGGACCTGCCTGCGCTTTTGACCATGACGCCCGGAAAGCGTTCGCCAGCCTGGTGCGGAACGGCTATGTGGACGGTCTGATGGCCGGCAACGCCCTGGCCACCCATGACCTGGAGGCGGCATACATGAAGACCGCCCTGGGCCAGGACATCTACACCCAGGAACTCCGTCCCCTGGGCCATTACAACCATCTGGACACCATCAACCGGGTGCGCTACCACGGCAGCATCCATGAGTTCCTGAAGGCCGAGAAACTGAACGACGGCATCATCGCCGCCTGCGACCAGTGCAAGGTGCCTTTCGTGCTGGCCGGCTCCATCCGTGACGACGGCCCCCTGCCGGAAGTGTACGGCAACGTGTATGAGGCCCAGGACGCCATGCGGAACATGATCCGCGAGGCCACCACCATCATCTGCATGGCCTCCATGCTGCACACCATCGCCACCGGCAATATGGTTCCCTCCTACCGCAAGGCGGAAGGGAAGATCCGCCCCACCTTCTTCTATTCCATCGACATCTCCGAGTTCGCCGTGAACAAGCTGAAGGACAGAGGCAGCCTCTCCGTGAAGACCATCGTCACCAACGTGCAGGACTTCGTGGTCCATGTGGCGGACAATCTCTGCGGCAAGTGATTTCCCGCAGGTCATGACAGCTCCGCACCACGTCGACGCCGGAGAAGCCGGCGGGACAGGTATGGAAGCGGGCATACATGAAAGCTACATAAAATGAACAGCGCTCCCGGAGCGGACCGGACAGGTCCGTGCCGGGAGTTTTCTGTTTGCAAGGAGTTCACTTGACGCAACAGAGGTGGAATGATAAAATTTTCACGAATGCATAAATAATGTTTAACAGGATAACATCCTGTTAATGCGGCATGACCGCACTATGTGCCGGATGGCGCCGTTCCACATACCGTACCCGCACCGGGAGGGGAGAACATCTTCCGGCAGGCGGTTGTCATCATCATATCCGGCATCATACCGGAATCATCACGTCTTATGGACGGAAGGAGTTGTTATCATGGCGTTCCAGGCCAGAAGACTGGCTGGATATGTGCTGGGGTTCGTGCTGTTCTACGCGCCCTTCGCCTTGTTCCAGAAAGTCATATTCTATCTTTTCAGCGGCAAGTGGGTGGATCTCACGGTCCACAGCCTCTGCTTCCGCATCCAGATGGAGCACATCTTCGACGGGAAGGTGTTCTTCATGCACGGTTATTTTCTCGCCTGTTTCCTGCTGCTGCTGGCGGCGGCCTTCTTTTTCGGTCCGCTGTTCTGCGGGCGGCTCTGCCCGGCGGGAGCGTTCATGGAGTATCTGAGCAAAATCGTTCCCGGACGGTTCCAGATTGTCTGGAGCCGGTACGCCGACATCACGCCCATCCGTTACGGCATGATGGTGGGCTACATGGTGATGCCCTTCATCGGGGCCACCCTGTCCTGCGGCTACTGCAATTTCTTTGTGTTCGACCTGTTCGTCAACTATTACCTGTTCGGCTATGTCATCTCCCTGACCTCCAGCCTGATCCTGACACTGTTCCTCTGGGCGGTGCTGTTCGGACTGTTCACCAGGGGCGGCAGGGGCTACTGCAACTTCTTCTGCCCGGTGGGAGCCATCCAGAACCTGGTGCACTGGGCCGGCCGGCGGCTTCCCTTTGCGTACCGCCTCACGGTGGACCGGAAGAAATGTGTCGGCTGCGGCATCTGTGTCCGGAACTGTCCCATGGACTCCATCCATCTGGACGGGGAGCGGAAAGCCTGCCAGAACGTGCATAACTGTATTCTCTGCGGCGTGTGCCAGGAGAAATGCCCGGTGAAAGCCATCCATTACGGAAGGGGGAAGAAAGATGATCAGAAGTAAACTCATCACCTTCATCGCCGCCATGGGCATCCCCATCTCCTCCGTGACAAGCAGCGCGGGAGGCTGTACCGGTGTCTGCGGCAACTGCCGGCTCAGCTGCGTCCCCGGCGTGGTGGCGCTCCTGATCCTGCTGGTGAAAGTGCTGAAGAAGAAAGCGGTGCGGCGTTTCCGTACCGGCGACGTGCGGTAAGGAGGGGAAGCCATGAGCAAGAAAACGATGAAAAGACTGCTGGCCGCTTTCCTGGCTTTCTGCATGATGTTCGTGTTCAACTACCTGCGGGAGGAGAACCGGGGGGATATCGACTGGCAGGTCATCAACCTGCCCCGGGACAGGAAAGTGGTCTGCGTGGTGGATGTGAATGAGATGGGATTCCTCAAACGGCATCTGGAGCCGGACGTGATCTCCCTGTATTTCCGGGTGAAAGGCGCTCCCAAAGGCGAGCCCATGACGTTCGCCCTGGACAATCTCACCACCCAGGTGTCCCAGGGGAGCAAGAAGAAGATCTGGAAACTGCTGGAGCCCGGCGA
>CALAZX010000234.1 GCA_937926555.1 uncultured Negativicutes bacterium
CCGCCCAGGGTGCGGCTGTCGATATCCGCCTTGTTGTGGCCGTAGCGGGCCACCAGGTCGAAATAGTCGCTGCCCATGTCCTGAGACATGTAGGCGCCGATGCCGTAGTAATGGCCTTTCACCCGGGAAGGCCCTGCGGTGGATTTGTTGGTCATGTAGCTGCCGTAGAAGCCGGCATAGACCGTGGCCTCGGTGCCGTCCTTCCAGGTGCGGCTGTGCACCGGGCGGTCCAGGCCGAACTGGGTGCCGGTGATGTCGGTGTCAGCAACCGGCAAATCATCCCCGCCGTTGCTGAAGGAGGCACGCACCAGCTTGGCCCAGGGGGTGTACCCCTCGTCCATCAGGCCGAAATGCCGGATGTCGCCCAGCCGCTGCCGCAAACTCTGGTTCTCCACCAGGCCCTGGAGATAGCCGCCGGAAGCCAAGATCTGGCCCGCCTCCGCGGACGGGGTCGGTTTCGGCTTGCCTTTCTTCCCTGCCGCGTAGAGGTACCAGGAGGTGCTGTCCGTATCGGTGAAGTCCTGTGTCAGACCGCTCTCCCTTACCGTGTCCGCATTGCCCAGCAGGTATTCGTAGGGTCCCAGCTCCACGGGATGGAGGGCATCGAAAGTGGCCGTGTAAGCGGAGGGGTCCGTATCGCCATTCTCCGTGCCGAACAGTTTCACCGGCTTGTAGGGATCCACACCCGGGGCACCGGACTTGTCCACCACATCCACCAGGTGGTTGCCGGAGCTCTTGTCATGGATATGGACATACTGCCCCTGGCCCTTGATGATATTGGTCTCCATCCGGAAGATGCCGCCATCCCCCTTCAGTTCGGTGATTTCCAGGGACGGTACCAGATGATACTGGTCCGGATAGTTCTCCGCGAACTCGGTCAGGTCCACCACGCCGCCGTCAGCCACGTCCAGCACGGACACGGAGCCCGGTCTCTCCCCCATGGCTTTCCAGGTGGCGCCGATCTTCACTGTCATGTTCACCGTGCCCTCGTTGGCCGTGCCCCGGTAGGTATTCGTCCAAAGGTAGGCCTGGGAGCCGGCGGTATCCAGATTGATGTCCACCACGGCCTTCTTGAAGGCGTATACCTTGCCGGCCAGGTGCTGTTCCGCGTTCCCTTCGCCATTCACGCGGATAGCCGCCCCCTCCCCGGAAGCCGTGAAGAGATTGCCGCCGGGAAGCTCCATATGGTTCTCCCCGTCCAAATTGACTTCGCTGGATCCGCTGCCCTTCTCGACGGTGGCCTGGATGAAGGCCCTGCGGCCGAAATCCGCGGCATTGGTCTTCAGAGTCAGTCCCTTGTAGATATCCAGCCGGGTCCGGCCGCCACTGTCGGACACCAGCTTGACAGGCTGCGGCTGATCTGTTCCGTGACCGAACCGTTTTTCTTCGACTGGAACTCCACGCCGCAGCTGGCGTCGTTGGCGCTGTCCATGCTCACTTTCAGCGCGCCCTCCAGCCCCGCGTCCACGGTTCCGCCTTCAGAGGCGTCCAGGCGCAGGCCGTAGTTGGTCCAGCCGTTCATCTGATGCCCGCCGGACTTGGTCCCTTCGATGGTCAGCGTCGATCCGGCGCTGTTGCGCAGCTCCGTATCGGCCTCAATGCTGTGGACATAGATGCCGTAATTGATTCCGTCCTTCTTCACGTCCGTGCGGAACGTGGCGTCTTTCCGGAACTCCACCAGGTTCTTCTTGCCGGGAGTCTTGGCACCGGTGCCCTGCATCTTCATGCCCATGACGTTCTTGTTCTCATTGCCGGTATGGACATGGACATCCAGGGTGTCCTCCGCCACCAGGGCGTAGATGCCGCCGTCACTGGCCTGCATCCCCACGCCGGCCACGTTGTTGGTCCAGAAGTTGTCATTGGCCACATGGACCGCCTCCAGGCAGTTCTCCAGGTCCACCTGTGTCTTTTTCTTCAGATACAGCCGTGATTCCGGATGGGAGACGACGGTCCCCCCTTGGGCATTCACGGCGATTCCTTCCATGGAGATGGATCCCTTTTCGGTAAATTTCGTCTTGGAGAAGGATTTCATATCCAGGTCCAGCTCCGCGTCAATCACTGCGTTCAGCGTGCGGTTGTCGGCGCTCTCATAGACCAGCAGCCCCTCGCCCTCCCAGGCGTCCGTGGGATTCCCGTCCGTCCGGACCACCATGGTGATTTTCTTGGGAGAGCTGACGGTCACCGTGTGCTCTCCGGGTGCCGCGTGCAGAGGCGCCTCGATGGACATCAGTGCGGTCTGATGGGGGTTGAGGCTGTATTCGCCGTCCCAGCCCAGCACCACCCCGTCAGGGAAACGGGGATCCTCCGGATAGACCGTGTCCTCCGTCACGTCCAGTCTCCGCCAGTCGTTATAGGTCACCGTGTCACGGCTGTACTCCTGCGCATATGCGGCTGCCGAACCTGTGACCAGGCCTGCAAGCACCAGACCTGCAAGCATCTTCTTTTTACCAAACATACTTATCCCTCCAGGATCTGCCATATTTTATCCATACCGTCCCGACACGTCTCCGCGCCGGTCGGTTGTGCCCCTCCAAAGAAAAACTGACTAGTCAGTCAGTTTCGACCAAAAAAATAAGCCTCCTTCCGGAACGCCTTGCCTCGCACTTTTCATATTTATCAGTTTATGTATATATATCATAGCAGTGAAATATGTATTTGTAAACTCCTCCCCCTCTAAAAAAGTTCATTCACGGTAATTCCCGCCGGAATTCATACTTAAGTAGCAGGAGAATACGGAAAAAGGCCGCCCCCGCATAGGGAGAGACCTTCTCATGGAACCGTATATATCCTGTATAGCTTTGCATAGAATCACAGCAGGCCGTGACTCCGCAGGTACTCGCCGGCCACCTGCCGGGCGGGGATTTTCTCCACCTTCACCCTGTAGTTCATCTCCGCCATC
>CALAZX010000235.1 GCA_937926555.1 uncultured Negativicutes bacterium
CTCCCGCATTGACGGAAGGGATGATTCCGTCGAATTCGTCAACGGTATCAAAATCTATGCCGGGGATGTGGTGGGGAATGTGAACGAGGATATATTCCGCCGCATTCAGATCAGGGAGACAATCCTTTCTCATATCGAAAGGGAGCGGGAGCTGTTTTATAAAGGCATCAAGGTGCTTTCCCTGTTCTTTATTGATGAGGTGGCGAAATACAAACAGTATGATGAGAATGGAAATCCCTTCAACGGAATCTATGCCGATATCTTCGAAGAGGAATATCAGGATATCATCAACCATCTGCAGACAAGATTCGGTGAAGATGAGTATCTGCGGTATCTGGATGCAATCAGTGCCGACAGTACCCATGCCGGCTACTTCTCTATCGATAAAAAAGGCAAGATGATTGACGGGAAAATCAAAAAAAGCGCGGGGAATATCTCCGAAGACGTGGATGCCTATGATTTGATTATGAAGAACAAAGAGCTTCTTCTGGATACGAATCCGAGAAAATCCCCGGTCCGGTTCATTTTCTCCCATTCAGCGTTGCGGGAAGGCTGGGATAATCCCAATGTATTCCAGATCTGCACGTTGAAACAGAGTGGCAGCGAAGTCCGGAAACGTCAGGAAGTTGGGCGTGGTCTGCGTCTCTGCGTAAATCAGAACGGAGAGCGGATGGACCATACTGTTCTGGGGGCTGACATCCACAATGTGAACAAACTGACAGTTATCGCCAGTGAGAGCTATGAACAGTTCGCCAAAGGCCTTCAGACGGAGCTGGCGGAGGTTATTGCCGCCAGACCGCGGATTGTCGATAAAGATCTCTTTGTGAATGAAGAGTTTTTTGATGAAGATGGAAGCAAAGTGGTGGTGGATGAAGGTCTGGCGCAGAAAATCAATTTTGCGTTGGTTAAGAACGGCTATGTGGATGAGAATGGCCGACTCACAGAGAAGTATTATGAGGATAGACTGGAAGGGGAGATAGCCCTTTCGGAGACCACAAAAGAATATATGGACAGCATCATCAAGGTTCTGGATTCCGTTTATGATGAAAGCGCACTGCTTCCGTCAGATGCCCCTCAAAGCAACGTGGAGCTGAATGTCGATGAGGCCAAGCTGTATTCACAGGAATTCCAGGCATTGTGGAAGAAGATCAACAAGAAATCCTATTATACGGTGTCCTTTGACACAGAAGAGCTGGTCAAGAAAGCTATACAGTCTTTGAACCTGCAGTTGCGGGTTTCTGCGCTCTGGTAC
>CALAZX010000236.1 GCA_937926555.1 uncultured Negativicutes bacterium
GTGGCACAGCCGGGTCATGCCGGAGACGATATTGTTGTTCAAGAGGTCGTCGATGGCGTTGATCATGGGCACGCCGGGAATCATGAACAGGGTGCAGCTGATCATGGCGTAGAGGAAGGCCTGCTTGTCGGCGAAGAGGGTGTAGGAGAGGCCGGTGGTCATGGTGGCCAGGAAGGCGCCCGCCGTGATTCCCACGTAGACGTTGAACCGCATCCGCTGGCAGAACTGGTTGCCCAGAAGGCCCAGCAGGGTGGCCAGCACGGTGATGACGGCGGAGGGCAGGGTGCCGCCGAAGAGGATGGTCAGGGCGCCGGAGCCCAGGCAGATGGCCAGCCGGGAAAGCCACAGGGGATACAGCGGCGGCAGGGTCTCCACCCGCTCCAGCTCACGGGCGAACCGTTCCAGGGTCCAGTTCTCCTCCAGGGCTCTCCAGGGAAGGCGGCTCAGCTCCGTCAGGGCGTTCATGTTCACCTTGTGGGCGTAGACCTTGCGGAAGGCGGTGGAGCTGTGGGTCTCGTCATTGACGTTGACCATGATGGTGTGGTAGTTGATGTGGATGTTCAGGTCATCCTCGGGAATCCCCATGTAGATGGCGGTCCGCCGCAGGTCCCGCTGGATATGGTTGGTATTGGCGCCGTTCTCCATGAGGAGCTTCCCCATGGCCAGGAGCAGACGCAGTTTCTGCTGGATCCGGCTGAAAAGGTGGGTGAAGGCTGTCTCCGGGGCGCTGTGCTCCGGGACGGCCAGAGTGGTATTGTGTTCCATAAAAAGACCTCGGTTCATCAGAATGTATGAAAACACAGGGAAATACAGAAAAATACGGTTGGATTTCCTGTTTTCCCGGGAAATATCCATTTTTTATTTTATTATAGTACCGCTTTATCAGAATAACAGTGAAAAGACGATGAAGAAAAAACGGATTCCGGAAAGCCTTTGGGAAAGCGGCTGAAAGCTTGCTGCAAGCGGGTTCTGACCCGCCGGGACAAAAGCGTCTGAAGGACAGAGTTCACGGAGGGCGGACAATGGGTAGCCTCGCGGACCATTGCCATTTTTAGAAAATTAATATACCATAGAGGTTATAGAAAAATATATTGTGTTGGCTTCAATGTGACAGAAAGGCCGATAAAAATCATTATGGGGGATAGTATTGTGACAAAGACAAAAGACAAACTCATCAGCACAATCGCACTGACAGCCCTGGCCCTGTTCCTGGTATATCTGGGAGTCATGGTCCGCTGCTACAACATGCCGGTGATGGAGACCTACTGGGCTCTGACGCCGCCGGTGATCGCCATCGCGCTGGCGCTGATCACCAAAGAGGTGTACAGCTCCCTGTTCCTGGGCATCCTGACAGGCGCCCTGCTGTGGAGCGGGTTTGAGCCTGTGGCCACGCTGAACCACATCTTCAAGGACGGCATCATCGCCGTGCTCTCCGACTCCTGGAACGTGGGTATCCTGATCTTCCTGGTCATCCTGGGCATGATGGTCCAGCTGATGAACCGGGCCGGCGGCTCCTCCGCTTTCGGCAAGTGGGCCTCCAAGCATATCAAGACCCGTGCCGGTGCGCAGCTCGCCACCATTTTCCTGGGCATGATGATTTTCATCGACGACTATTTCAACTGCCTGACGGTAGGTTCCGTGATGCGTCCCGTGACGGACCAGCATCAGATCAGCCGCGCCAAGCTGGCTTACCTGATCGACTCCACCGCGGCGCCCATCTGCATCATCGCGCCGATCTCCTCCTGGGCTGCTGCCGTATCCGGCTTCGTGCAGGGTGAGAACGG
>CALAZX010000237.1 GCA_937926555.1 uncultured Negativicutes bacterium
GGACATGTAGGAGCCGATGCGCTCAATATCGTAGGGAATCTCAAACAGGTCCTCCCCGATGGCGACGTCACTGCCCCTCTCCACCCGCTGGTGCTCTCTTGGCACCCGCAGAGCATAACGTCCGGGCGCGGAGAGGGCCGCTCGCTCAATCGTCAGGAAGGTTCCACCGAAGTAGCCAATCAGGCCGTCCTTTTCCATGATTTCGCCGTGATCCAGCTGCACCATGATGTTTCCGGCACCGTCATCAGATAGCACCGTGCCCATGGTGCTGGGCTTCTCCAGGAATCCCGCGCGCTCATAGTGCGCATTGTCGAAAGAGGTCCAGACGCTGGCGCCGCCCCAGTCATTGCGCCCGCACGCTGCCACCCACACCTCCAGCTTCCCGGACGCGTCCGCCATCTCCAGGGACGGCTCGAACGCAAAAGCCCGGGTGCCGGTGGGCACCGTCGCACGGTCCACGATATAAGGGCTGGCGTTGTCGGTCTTGTTGACTTCCCCGCCCTCCACCTTGAACATCACGTCCTCCGCGACGATGTCGTATTCCGCGTTGTTGTCTTCCACTTTCGAAAGGATCATGACCGGCACGCGGTCAATCATCAGCTCCTTGCTGCTGATGTAGACGATATCGCCGGGCTCCAGGAGGGAGTGCTTCACGCCCAGCTTGAACTTGTACTGATTCCGGATGTACTGGTCCCGGAGAAGCGTCTGCTGGGCGATGTACTGCGCCTGCTCCTTGCCGGTGATGTACGGCAGGGAGAGCACGTTAGCCGGCTTCAGACCGTTCACATGAATGTCCGTGAGATCCTCAGCATAGACCGCCTCTTTTTCGTAGAAGTTGTCCCGATTCGAGAACTCAACCACGCGCTGGTTGTACTTCCTTTCCAGCGGCTTCCGCATCACGATGATGGCGCTGCCCTCCACCACGTCGCTCTCGTCGATGTGGTACTGCGCCCGCAGGTCCGGCCGGTACTTCCCTTTCGCCCGGTGCTCCAGCGGCACGAAGTACAGCTTGCCCTTGCTCCAGCGCATGGTGCTGTTGGTCGCCTTCATGATGCCGTCCAGCACCTTGTCAACTGCCGTCTGATCCGTCAGGCAGACGGACACGCCCAGGCCGTAGGCCTCGCAGTAGTCAACGTACGCCCGGCTGTCTCCGATCATGTCCTCAGTCCAGCCGCATCCCCAGTTCCCATCCGTCAAGATAGTCCGAATCACGTCAAAAGGAGCGGCATCGCCGTTCCGCCCTGCAAGAAGGCCGCTCACTTCAAAGGAAAGCGCGGGGAACTGTCCGGTGTCGCCCAGGTCCCAGATGCCATGAAGACAGGCCAGACCGCTGTAGGTCAGTGCCCGTTCCGGGTGTTTGCCCTCCATGTACTCCCAAGGTGCCTGTCCATAGGTCCCCTTCCGCAGCACCATGTAGTTCTGTTCCGTCATCCGGGCGGGGTCCACGATTTCCTTATCTTTGAAGACCTTGTTCAGGCCGGTTATCGGGCCCTCACACAGTGCCAGCGTCGCTGCCACCGTGTAGGTGTAGGTGATTTGCGTAACGCCCCCGCCGCCGCCTTTGCCGCCGGTGTGGTGCTGGTGTTCGTGCGCTTGGAAGTCAACAACGTCAATCATGTTGCCGGACAGCCTGGCCGTGCCAAAGACGATGGGGACCGGCTTGCTGTACGCGGCCTCTGTGATAGTGAACTCGCCGATACGTTGCGCCCGGACCGTGGAGCTCTTCGCGCCAAACCCTAGGAATCCGCCCATGTTTTCAACCTCCAGCTACTGTGGTACCTTTTCGGGTACTCTCCGTCGTTCAAACTGCTGTAGATGACGCCCATGTTCACATAGGAGTGGATGAAGCGTCCGCCGCCCAGATAGATGCCGCTGTGGCTGCAAGTCCGGCCGTATTTGAATAAAATGAGATCGCCCGGCTTCAGTTCCTCCCGGGCGATCTCGTCAAAATAGATCTTCGCGTTCTCCAGATACTTGTCTTCGTCTCGATGCAGGTACCAGTCACAGGCGTATGAGCCAACATCCAGCTCCGGAAGGAGACCGCAGTTCTGGTACACGCCG
>CALAZX010000238.1 GCA_937926555.1 uncultured Negativicutes bacterium
CCCGTCCTTGTATCCTTCTCATAAAAACCTTGTCTTGGACCCATACGTCACTCCGCCCGGTGGACATTTTCCGCTATTCATCCGCCCGGGATATACTCCGGAACAAAACTCCACTCCACGCGAAGCATTATGGTAAATTGGATTATATCACCACGGGATTTAAATTACAATAGCTTGCAAATAGTTACACTTTATATGACATATTCCATTTTATCGCCAATATTGTAATTGTATTGTGTATACACAAGGACAATACTGGGTTAAATAAACGCATTGTTCATTTCAGATAGACAAAGTCCAAAAACACTTTTTGATTTTGTCCTTCTTGAATATACACTTTATCTTGAAATTTTTATAAAAAGATCTGAAATTAACACTTTTTGTAACAAAAAGTATACAAAACAGGCGGATGTCCCTGTTTTGGGCTACGGAAAATCATGAGAAAAACATGGGAAAACGACAAAAAAGCGGCACTGTCCAACAAAAAGCCGGACGTTGCAAAAATGCGGACCGGCGTAAAAAAAAAGCGTATGCCTTTTTCCAGGCATACGCTCTCATAGCTTTTCTATTCTGGCCGCCTGCAGCGGCCATCGGATTCTCCGGCCCCGCTTCGTCTGCTCACCGTTTGTAACGGTTCCGCTTCCGGGCGGTTCCGCAGTCATCTCAGTCTTTCTTCTCCGCCAGTTTCTCCCGCAGGATCCGGTTGGCGTAGTTCACCGCATCCACCGCCGTGGCCGCATAGCCGTCGGCACCGATGTCCCGGGCGTAATCCGGGGTCAGCACGGCGCCGCCCACCAGCACCTTGCAGCGGCAGTGCTCCCGCAGCACCTGGATGGTCTCCTCCATGGCGCCCACGGTGGTGGTCATCAGCGCGGACAGGCCCACCAGTTTCGCCTGATGCTTCTGCACCGCCTCCACCACGGCGTCCGGGGTCACGTCCTTGCCCAGGTCCACCACTTTGTAGCCGTAGTTCTCCCAGAGGACTTTCACGATATTCTTGCCGATGTCGTGGATGTCGCCTTTCACCACGGCCAGGACGATGGTCTCCCCATCCTCCTTCTTGTCCCCGTCGGCCATCCGCTCCTTCAGCACATCGAAACCGCAGCGGGCGGCGTCGGCGCTCATGAGGAGCTGGGGCAGGAACAGGGTCTTCTTGCCGAAGGCGTCCCCCACCTCGTTCAGGGCGGGAATCATCTGGCCGTTGATGATGTCCAGGGGTTGCTGCCCCTCCGCCAGGAGTTTCTCCACCGCCAGCCGGCTCTGCTTGGTCAGACCTTTCACGATGGACTCGTGGAGGGTGTACTCGCCGCCTCCCATGGGGGCGGCCTGGGTCTTGGGCATGTCCGCATAGCGGGCCACATAGGCCTTGCAGCCCTCGTCCAGTCCCTTCAGGGCGCAGCTTGCGTA
This sequence comes from uncultured Negativicutes bacterium, assembly GCA_937926555.1. Taxonomy (GTDB): domain Bacteria; phylum Bacillota; class Negativicutes; order Acidaminococcales; family Acidaminococcaceae; genus Succiniclasticum. The sequence continues at coordinate 1,408 of CALAZX010000238.1, forward strand.
ATAGGTCTCCATCATCCGCGCGCTCTGGGGATTCAGGATGGCGGAGGAAAGGCCCGCCGCCAGGGACATGGCCAGGAAGCTGCTGTTCACCGCGTCACGGTTGGGCAGGCCGAAGGAAATGTTGGACACGCCCATCACCGTGTGGATGCCCCGGCTGCGCAGGGTGGCGATGACTTCCAGGTCGATGCCCGGGTTCTCCCCGCCGGTGCTCACGGTGAGCGCCAGGGGGTCCACGATGATGTCTTTCGCCGGAATGCCGTAGTCGGCGGCCCGGCGGATGATCTTCTCCGCCACCGCCAGCCGGCCCGCCGCGTCCCCGGGGATACCGCTCTCATCCAGGCACAGCGCCACCACGGCGGCGCCGTACTTCTTCACCAGGGGGAACACCGCCTCCATGGACTCCTCCTTGCCGTTGACGGAGTTGAGGAGGGGCTTGCCGTTGTAGAGGCGCAGCGCCTTCTCCATGGCGGACACATGGGCCGTGTCAATCTGCAGGGGAGCCGGGGTGATGGCCTGGAGGGCCAGCACCGCCTCCGCCAGCAGACGGGGCTCGTCGGTACCCGGCAGCCCCACGTTCACGTCCAGCACATGGACCTGACGGTCCAGCTGTTCCAGGGCCAGGCGGCAGATATAGTCCATGTTCTCCTCCCGCAGGGCCTCCTTCAGCAAAGGCTTGCCTGTGGGGTTGATCCGCTCGCCGATAAGCACCGGCATCTCGTCAAAGACCACCGGCTCGCCGTAGGCGGCCACCGCGGTGATCTCCTTCCGGGGGACATCCACCGGTTTCCGGCCGGCGGTGCTCCGCACCAGGTGCCCGATATGGTCCGGACTGGTGCCGCAGCAGCCGCCCAGCAGGGTGGCTCCCTCTTCCGCCAGCTCCACCATCATGGGGCCGAATTCCTCCGCTCCCACCTGGAACACGGTGCTGCCGTTGACCTGTACTGGAAGACCCGCGTTGGGGTTCACCGCCAGGGGCAGTCCCGTGAACTTCCGTGCCCGGGGCAGCAGTTTCACGATCTGCTCCGGTCCCAGGCCACAGTTGAAGCCTGCGGCGTCCACGCCCAGTCCTTCCGCCATGAGCATGGCGGTGCCCACGTCAGCGCCGTTCAGCAGCTTCCCGTCCATGTCGAAGGTGAAAGTCACCACGACAGGCAGGTCGCTGTTCTCCTTGGCAGCCAGGATAGCCGCCTTGGCCTCATAGGTGTCGCTCATGGTCTCCACCAGCACCAGGTCCGCACCGGCTTTCACGCCGGCCCGCACGATCTCGGCGTAGAGCTCCACCGCCTCCTCGAAAGGCAGATCGCCGTAGGGGGCCAGCAGTTTTCCGGTGGGGCCCATGTCCAGAGCCACGAAGCGCCGGTCCTCCGGCACCTGGCTGTCCTTGTCCCAGGCCTGCCGCGCGTTCTTCACGGCGGCTTCCACCACATCCTCCAGCGCGTACTCCGTCCCCTCGAACTTCAGCCGGTTGGCGCCGAAGGTGTTGGTCTTGATGATATTGGCTCCCTGCGCACCGTATGCCTGGTGGATGCCCACCACAACCTCCGGATGGGTCAGGTTCCAGCTCTCCGGCAGTTCGCCGGGCTGCAGCCCCGCCGCCTGGAGCATGGTGCCCATAGCGCCGTCAAAATACAGGATCTCTTTTCCCAGAATCTCTCTCAGCATCTTTCTTCCCCGTCTTTCATTATCATACTTCCATCTATTATAAGATATCCGCCGCTTTTCTGCGGAACTGGCAGTCCGCCTTGCCGCAGCGGGAGCAGGTGTCTCCCCTGTCCTCCCGGCTGCCGCAGTCCGTCACCGCGATCAGCGCCGTCACGGATTTCACCGGCGCCATCATACAGCTGGCGGTAAGGGTGAGTCCGATCTTCTTGGCGCAGTCCAGGGTCCGGAACAGCTCACGTTGCTCCTCCAGGGGCCAGTCCCCGTACCCCGGGGAGAACCGCCATTTCAGCTTCTTCCCCGGCGGCAGGGCCGCCTCCAGCTCGTCACAGCACTGGTTGCAGTAGGTCTCGATCAGCGCCGTGGCCACCGCCTGTCCGGCACCGGCCTCCGCCACGCTGCAGACCGCCATGCGCCGCAATGCCATGTCCACCTTGCTCCCCAGGGTGGCCCCGAAGAGATAGACCTCCGCCGCCCCGTCCAGGTAGCAGACCAGGTTTTTGCCGTGGAACCGGACGCCATTCTCCAGCACCACGGTGTCCCCGTTCTCCGTATGGCAGCGGAAAGGCAGCGCCACATAGCGGGGCCGCATCTCGTTCCGCAGTTTCAGGTAGGCCAGGTCGATGGCCTTCTCCGCTTCGGGGTTCTCCCCCTTCACGCCGAAATAGCGCAGGGCCTCCTTCCGGTCCAGCAGATAGTTGTCCCCCATGACGCTCCCTCCTCTCCTCATCGGTCATTGTCGCTGTCTATGCTCCGGCGTTTTCCCGCAACCGCTGTCACCCTATATCGAAGCTTCCCTCAGCGGGCCGCCGGTTTCACGATATGGGACAGGTTCTTCAGGATGCCGCCGATAATCTCCGGCTTGTTCATGGTGTAGATGTGGACATCCTTGAAGCCGTTGGCGATCAGGTCCAGCACCTGGGCCGTGGCGTAGGCGATGCCCGCCTGCTTCATGGCCTCCGGGTCATGGGCGAACTTCTCGATGATGGCCCGGAACCGGGGCGGCAGCTTGGTACCGCTGAGCTGGCAGATACGGTTGATCTGCTTGGCGTTGGTCACCGGCATGATGCCCGGAATCACCGGTACCGTCACACCGTGGGCCAGCAGCCGGTACATATAGTTGTAGAGGATCTCGTTGTCGAAGACCATCTGGGTCACCAGGAAGTCGCAGCCGTTGGCCACTTTAATCTTAGTGTTCTCGATATCCGCGTTGAGTCCCGCCGCTTCCGGATGGCCTTCCGGATAACAGGCACCGCCCACGCAGAAATCGCCGTACTTCTTGATTTTCGCAACCAGGTCGCTGGCATGGGGATAAACCGGCGTCACCGCCTCCATCCCCTCAGGCACGTCGCCACGGAGGGCCAGGATATTCTTCACCCCTGCGGCCTTCAGCTCGTCCAGGACACCCTCGATTTTGGCCTCGTCCGCATTGACGCAGGTGAGATGGGCCATGGAGGGCACACCGCTTTTCTCCGCCTCCTCGGCGATGGCCACGGTCTTGCCTACCGCCGTGCCGCCCGCCCCGTAGGTGACGCTGATGAAATCCACGCCCAGTCCGGCGATCTCATGCACGATCTCCAGTGCATTGGAGAGCTGTCCGCCTTCCCGGGGAGGAAACAGTTCGCAGGACAGACCCGCCTGCTGACTTTTGAGCAACTCACTGATTCTCATAATATCTGCCTCCCTAGCAACCGGCATTTCCGCAACAGCTTCCAACCGGTGAAAAATGTATGTCATTTATTATATCATAGAAGCGTTTTTCCGCCATTTTCACCCTGAAAAACCTCATTTTTTCTCTTTTCCGCCGCAAAAACTGTTAGGCATGGTACATAAATCACGCCCGGACAGGAAAACGGGTATGAAAAAACCCGCCTTTCCGGAGAAAGACGGGTGAGATTCCGCTGCAATTTCTTCAGTTTGTCACTTCTGCAGGCGCATCAGGTCCGCGAAGTCGTTGACGGAGATGCTGTACACCTTCACACCGCCGGCATAGGGAGCGATGTCGCCGGGGTTGAAGGCGATCATCAGGTTGCCCTGGGGATCCACGAAGAACAGCTCGTCCCCGCGGATATGGACCGGTCTGGCGGCCACAGGGTCCCTGCCGTTGATGAAACGGTAGGCACGGACATAGCCGGCCTCCTGCCATCCGATGATGGTGTCCAGACGGCCCTGGTAAGGAGCGTCTTTCTCGAACATGTCGGAAAGCACCAGCTGCTTGCCGTTCTCCAGGTCGAAGTTGTAGGTGCTCCAGTACACATTGTCATGGGCGCCGCCGGTATAGGACACGGTCTTCTTCACCACGGAGAGGAAAGTGTCCGTGGCAGAGGCCACCTCATAGGTGGTGCGGATATACCAGACGGAAGCCGCGCTGCGGCTCTCCTCCGCCCGGCGGTCCAGCCGGTCACGGGTGTATTTCACCAGGGCCCTGGTATACTCCTGGTCCGAGGGGCCGCTCTTGACCACCGGCAGCTTGTCGAAGGCGTCATTCTCATCGTAGGTGAGGACGCCACGCAGGGCTTTGTCCGTATCGGCAAAGAAAACACTGTTCACCATCCGGTCCACGGTCTTGCCGCCTTTAGCTCCGGAGATGTAAGGGGTGGAGATACTCACCGCTCCGTTCTTCACTTTCAGGTCTTTCACTGTCAGTCCGTCCGCCAGGCAGATCACGCTGGAGCAGAGCAGCACCGCTGCCGCCACCAGTCCTGCCAGTTTCTTCATATAATCCATGTCAGCCTCCATTTCCCGGTTGCCGGCCCCGGCCATACCCCCGCCCCTCCTCCGCGCCTCCAGGGGCTCCACAGCCCTTCCGGCACGGTGTCCGGAGGCAGGCTGCCCGGTCCGCGTTCTTTCGATTTGATTTTATCTCCATTATTATACCACGGTATCCGCCGCCGGGGATACAGACGGTAGCGGAATCTTTCCGGAGAAATAAAAAAAGCAGATCTCGAAAGATCTGCTTTGATTTACGTGGTGGGCGCTGACGGGATCGAACCGCCGACATTCTGCTTGTAAGGCAGACGCTCTCCCAGCTGAGCTAAGCGCCCCGGTGTTGGTGACCGGTGGGGGATTCGAACCCCCGATACCGCCGTGAAAGGGCGGTGTCTTAACCACTTGACCAACCGGCCATTGGCTCCCCGAGCAGGACTCGAACCTGCAACAACTCGGTTAACAGCCGAGTGCTCTACCATTGAGCTATCAGGGAATTTTTTTAGAAGTCTTAGCGACTACGTTTGTTATAATACCATATCGTTTTCACCCTGTCAACACTTTTTTGCTTTTTTCTCGAAAGTTTTTTGTTTTTCTTGAAAATCTCATGGTTTCGGGGTTAAACCGGTATCATAACGGTTTATTCAAAAGGGATTGACCCTTTCAAAGCGGGATCAGTCAGCAAGAACTTTGACCACGATTTTCTGCACCCGGCTGCCTTCATGCTTGGCATGGCATCCCGGACGATGCAGTTCCCAGGGGAAGAAGATGGCGAAGGTGCCGGCTTCCATGGTCACGGCGTCTTTCTCGGCCGCATCCTCATAGAAGAACAGGTCATCCGCGCTGCGGTCCTCTGTCACGACGTTCTTCTCAGTCCGTGCGCAATACCAGATTTTCTCGCAGCCCTCTCCCAGATACTGGATGTCGATGTATCGGGCGTGAGATTCCGGTCTTTTCTCCGCTTTCGGTTCCGTCTCATAGGTGTTCACCCGGGCG
>CALAZX010000239.1 GCA_937926555.1 uncultured Negativicutes bacterium
GAACAGCATATCCTTGGCCAGCTGCTTGTCCAGGGCGGTGACCAGGATGAAATCCGCCTTCTTCATCAGCCGGGTCACGGCATAGGCCTTGTTGGCGCCGATGACGAACCGCTCACGCAGCTCCGCCTCGATGGCGTCCGGGGTCTTCAGCCGGCGGCAGGTGTCTTCCAGCACCTGGCTGCCGCTGCCCTCCTCGCATTCCGCCAGCAGGATCACCACGCCGCCCTCACGGACAGCCAGGACCGCGTTGTCCATGGTCTTCTGCATCTGGTACACGTTGATGTCTTTCGGGTAGCCGCCGCAGCTGGCGATGACCACGTCCGCCTTTTTCGGGATGGGCACGCCGTAGACGCTGTCCACAAACTTGCAGGCCTCCTGATGGGCCTTCACATAGTCGCCGGCGAACATCCGCAGGAAGCGGTGCTCCGCGTCAAGCACGGCGTTGAAGAGGAAAACGCTGCGGTTCTTCGCCCACAGGGCCACGCCCTCCATCTGGTCCTCGTAGACCGGGTTTCCCTCCGTCCGGCCCAGGCCGGCGTTGGGATCCAGCATGAAGCTGTGGTTGTGGCGCACCGTCTCCATGGCGGCGCAGCCCGGCAGGACCGCCTTCCGTCCGCCGCCGTAGCCGCTGAAATAGTGGTGCACGATGGTGCCGGTGAGGATCACATGGTCACAGTGGTTCAGGTGCTTGTTGATGAGCACCGGAGTGAACCGCTCCGTGGTGCCGAAATACTCGAAATCCTCCGGCTTGCGGCTGTCGCTGTTCACCATGCGGATGCGGGATGCCACTTCCTCCCCCACGCCCTCCACCATCTCCTCATGGGTCATGAGGCGGTGGGTGCCAAGGGAGAAGACGATGAGCATGTTCTCGTCGGGGATGCCCAGCTTGTTCATCTCGTTCACCAGCACCGGCATGAAGTCGAAGCTGTTGGCCACCCGGGTGGGGTCGTTGCAGATGAACGTCACCGTCTGGCCCGGCTTGATGATCTTGTCGATGGGCTCGCAGCCGATGGGATGGTAGATGGCGTCCAGCACGCCTTTCTCCACATCCTCCATCACCGGGGTCTCCGGCATGGTGATCTCCTTGATCACCCGGGATTCGTCCAGGGAGAAGCTTTTGGTTCCGTGTCCGTAATGGAATGTGTATTCGCGCATCAGAATTCCTCCTTCACCGTATGAAGCGGTATTTTCATGAATATGATCAGAGGCAGAACCCTGCCCTTCATCTTGTAGTGCTCGCACCGGTTCCGGATCCGCTCCGGATTCAGCCTTATATTCTATTATACCCTATTTTCTCCCTATGATACAACAGCCCGCCCCGGCAGGCGGCCGGGACAGGCTGTTAGAGGCTTTCTTTCAAGTTGTGTTTTCCATGGGGCCGCCACATGAGGGAGGCCTGTCTCATGGTATCTGTGTCACTGCGTCCGTGCCCCGGGAAATACCCGCAGGCTCAGCTTGCTGTGGTATGGTTCACTTTCGGCGCGTGCTGCGTCTTCTGGATGGAGAGCATCACCACGGTGGCGATGATGCAGGCCATGCCCAGGATATCCGGGGAAGCCAGGGTGGTGCCCAGGACAACCACCACGCAGAGGATGGAGCACAGGGGCTCGAAGCAGCTCACCAGGGAGGCCTTGGTGGGTCCGATGATCTTCAGGCCCAGCAGGAACAGGGTGTAGGGGATGATGGTCCCGCCCAGGATGATGTAGATCACCGCGCTGACAGAGGCTGCATCCCATGCGGTGTTGGAGCTGAAGCTCCGCATGAAGGGAACCAGCGCCAGACCGGACAGCAACTGCCCCCAGCCGATGATCAGGGTGGTGGAGTACTTCCGCAGGATGTTGGACGGGCATACCGTGTAGATGGCCAGTGCCACCGCGGAGAAGATGCCCATGCCCAGCGCCAGCGGGGACAGCACCAGCTCGTCGGGACGGCCGTGGGTGCTGATCAGGAATACGCCTGCCACCGCCAGGAAGATGCCGAAGATCTCTTTCCGCGCGGGAATCTTTTTCCGGCGCACGGCTTCCCAGAGGATGACGAAAATCGGCGCCTCGTACTGGAGGATGGTGGCGGTGGCCGCATTGGCCAGGTTGATGGTGTAGTAGAACCCGTACTGCGCCCCCAGCAGACCCAGCAGGGAGAAGACCAGGAGCTCCTTCACGTCCGCCCTGTTCTTCCAGATACTGAGGATGTCCTCCTTGCCGTTATAGACCACATAGCCCAGGAACACCAGTCCGGCGATGACCTGGCGCACTGTGATGAGCCACATGGGGTCCGTATGGTAGTTCTGGAACAGGAACTGTCCGAACACGCCGCTGATGCCCCACATAGCGGCCGATGCGATTACGATTGCGATACCTTGTCTAGCAGATAAAATCACTGCCTCCACCTCCTTGCACATTTCCGTGGTTTCATAAAATATTAGCCTAATATAATCTAAAACCCCGGAAAAGTCAACAGCGGATACAAGCGATTTTCTTCCGGTCCTCCCCGCCCTCCCGGGAGGGTTCCGGGAAATTCCGGAAGCCGCTTTGTCCCTTGCTTTGAAGCCCTTTCCTTCACCCCCATCATATGCCATCCCGGCAGATAAATCGTCATTCTTTATAGCTATTTTCGCCTTGTGGAAACCACCGTCATTTCGAAAATCATTCCAAAGGTGTAGTCACAAAGTTCCTTTTCTCCTCTTTTCTTTCCTTTTCCGGAACTGCCGGCTGTTTCCGCGAGGCCGGACATCAGAAAAGCCGCTCCCGGAGGAGCGGCTTTTTTTCCGCATTTTTCCATGCGGTTTTCTGTATTCTCTTAATTGTTCTTTCCGTATCCCGCGGTTCCGCTACATCTTCGCCGTGAAGTAGAAGATGCAGACAAACAGCACCGTCAGCACGATCATGATGGTGTCCGCGATGGAGGTCCGGTAGTTATCCGGACTGTACCGTTTCTTGTTACGGAAGGGTTTTGCGTCCAGCAGCTTCATGGGGTTGTTGCAGACATCCATGAACTGTCCGGTGCCCACGCCCCAGGCATGGCCCAGGCTCTTGCAGAGGCCGAAGGACAGGTAGGTGCATCCCAGGAAGAATTTCTTCAGCGGACGGCGGTAGAGCCAGTCCGTATCCAGGGACAGCGCCGTATGGGGTTCCATATGGGGCAGGAACAGCAGGAAGGGGATCAGCGCCATGAAGGTCATCTGGAACATGTTCACCACGTGGCCCGTGGTATAGGGCACGAAGGTGACAGGCCCGAAGGGCAGGAACCGGTAGAGCAGGTCCGGGAAGCAGCCGATGGCGGTGCAGCAGAACGCGCCCAGCACCATGGCCAGTTTCATGTTCACCGGAATCTCCCGCTTGGCCGGAGCCATATGCTTGTCAGGAGCCATGAAGATGAAGTACATCATCTTGAAGCAGATGGAGAGCAGGGTACCGATGCTGGCCAGTTCCAGGAGGACGGCCACCCAGATGAGGCCCGCCTCGCCGGCTCCCGCGATGGTCATCGTCTTGCTGACGAAGCCGTTGAACAGCGGGATGCCCGAGATGGAGAAAGCCCCCACCACGAAGCAGGTGAACACCAGGGGATACCGTTTCCCCATGCCGCCAAGCTCGTTGATCTTGCGCACGCCCGTGGCGAAGATGATGGCGTTGCAGCACATGAAGAGCAGGGATTTGAAAAGGATATCGCAGAAGGCATGGGCGGTGGCGCCGTTCATGGCCATCACCGTGCCGATACCGGCACCGGCCACCATGTAGCCCACCTGGCTGACGATATGGTAGCTGAGCAGCTTCAGCATATCGTTCTCCATCACCGCGAACAATGCGCCGTACAGCGCCATGAGGACGCCGGCGCCGATAAGCAGCTCCGTGCCGCCGAAGATGCGCAGCAGCGCGTAGACCGCCACTTTCGTGGTGAAAGAGCTGAGGAACACGCTGCCGGTGATGGTGGCGGAAGGATAAGCGTCCACCAGCCATGCGTGGAGCGGAACCACGGCGGCGTTGATGCAGACGCCGATGAGGATCAGCCAGAAAGCCGCGTCATGGGGACCGTTGGTCAGGTTCTCGATGAGGTTCTGGCCCTGGTTCAGTTTCAGCAGCACGCCGAACAGGACGCAGTTGCCGCTGAGGGTATGCATCAGTATATAACGCAGGCCGGCTCCCCGGGATTCCTTCCTGGGGTCATTCCAGATCAGGAAGAGGGAGGTGCCCGCCATCAGTTCCCAGAAGAACAGGAACGTGATCCAGTCCTGTGCCAGCGCCACGCTGATGGAGGCGCCCACATACCACATGCTGCAGAAAGCCTCCAGCGGACTCCTGTTGTTGCAGGCGAAGATTCCGCCCAGCACCCCCATGGTGGAGCAGCTGCCGACGAAAATCCCGCTGAGGTTGTCCACGCACATGTAGTGGGATACCCAGTCCTGCAGGACCGGGAGGTTCTCCACGGTGCCCACCTTCAGGTTGAAGAGCGCGAACAGCGCCACGAAGGGACCGCAGGAGAGAATCATCTTACGCAGTTTGGGGGTTCCCATGGAGGCGAACAGCCCCACCAGGAAGAAGACAAAGCCGGGATGATTGAGCTCAAACATCTTCGTCATCATCTCCTTTCTGATAGTAATCTTCGTCCCGCTGCAGCAGCGGGGTCATCACGATTTTAGCCATGACGATGAGAATACCGCAGCCGATCAGGCCGAACATGGCCATGCCGAAGGGTTTCTCCAGGAAGTCATGGGGCGGCAGGTCATACACTCCGTAGTACTTGCCGATGAAGAAGAAGACCAGCGCGATGAGGAAACAGATAAGGATCAGTTTGTAACGTTTTTTCGTATCCATCAGGTCCATTACCAGCCACCTCCCCATCCGCGGCAGATGCCGTCCGCCGCTATTGTAGCCAGCCGGTAGAAGTCAGGCGGGAACAGTTCGGGATCGCAGCCCAGCACCACCGCCAGCAGGGCGGTGAAGCAGATCGGGATCAGCATGCAGTAGCTGATGCTGCCGTAATGGCGGGGATCCTCTTTCGGTTCCGGCTTGAAGAAGGCCATCCGCACCACAGGCATCAGATAGGCCATGGCCAGCAGGGCACTTGCCACCCAGACAGCCACGAACAGCGGCCGTCCGGCCTGGAGCGCGCCCAGAGCCAGGTTCCACTTACTGATGAAGCCGATGATGAATGGCATGCCGGCGATACCCATGGAGGCGATGGCGAAACATCCCATGGTCAGGGGCATCCGCCTGCCGATGCCGTTCATCTGGCTGATCTCCGTCAGATGCGTCCGCACGATGATGGTGCCGGCGCACATGAAGAGGGTGATCTTCATCAGCGCGTGGGCCACCAGGTGCATATAGGCGCCTTTGAAAGCCAGGGGCGTCAGCAGGGCGCCGCCCAGCACGATATAGCTCAGCTGACCGATAGTGGAGAAGGCCAGCCGCCGTTTCAGGTTGTCCTGTTTCAGGGCGATGAAGGAGCTCATGAGAATGGTCAGAGCCGCCGCCCAGGCAAGCCAGTCAGCGGTACCCAGCTGGTACAGCAGCTTGGGGCCGAAGACGAAGCCGATGACACGCAGCACCGCGAAGGCGCCGGTCTTCACCACCGCCACCGCATGCAGCAGCGCGCTGACCGGAGTCGGCGCCACCATCGCTGCGGGAAGCCAGCCGTGAAGCGGCATGACAGCGGCTTTTACGCTGCCCGCCAGGATCATCAGGATGAAGAGGAGCTGCAGCACCCATTTGGGGGCCATGCCCAGCTCCAGGAAGCCGCCGGCGGTGAAATCCATGGTACCGCTGATGCAGTACACGCCCACCACGCCGGCCAGGAAAAGCTGCCCGGACACAAGGGTGTAGGCCAGGTACTTGCGGCTGGCGTCCAGGGCCGCCGCGTTACGCTCATGCAGCACCAGCGGATAGCTGGCGATGGTGAGCATCTCGTAAAACACGAAGAAAGTCAGCAGATTGCCCGCCATGGCGATACCCATGGTGGCCGCCATACAGATGGCGAAAGCGGCGAAATAGCCGGTCTGCTCCGCCTCATGATGACAGCGCATGTAGCCGATGGAATAGAAGTTGATGGGAATCCAGAGCAGGGAGGCCAGGGCGGCGAAAATCATGCCCGCCGGGTCCACCCGCATGGTCAGCCCGATGGTGTCCGTCAGCATGAACAGTGTGTACTCGTAGGTGATGCCGTCCATGACGCCCTTGGCCATGCTGGCCACGAAGCCGAACATCAGGAGGGACGCCACGGTGCTCCACATCTCACGGATATTGGGGTATTTGCGGCTGCAGGAAACCAGCAGCGCGGCCAGGAAGGCCACCCCTATCGCCAGGAAAGGTCTCGGATCGATCAATGTCATCTCAGAAACACCTCCGGCAGTCCCAACTTAATCACCCTGGTGACGATATCCATACTGTAGATACCCAGCACCATGATGCTCAGACCCGTGATGCCGATGGGGAGGACCATGTTCATCGGCAGGCCGAATTTGCTGTCAGGCTTGTGGATCTCGGTGAGAGAGGCCTCACGCTGCACAAACATCTGCTCGATAATGCGGAAATAGTAGATGGCGTTCAGCAGGGAGCTGATAACCAGGATTCCGATGTAGATGTACTGATGCCCCTCATAGGCGCCCAGCATCAGATACCATTTACTGAAGAAGCCGCAGGTGGGCGGGATGCCGACCATGGAGAGGACGGCGAAGCAGACCGCCACCGTGCTGACTGTCATTTTCTTGTTCAGGCCGCCGATACGGTAGAGGTTGACCTCGCCGAACCGGTAGGTGATGCCGCCGATGATGAGGAAGAGGCAGCATTTCATGAACGCGTGGTTGATCAGGTGCAGCACCGCACCGATGAACCCGTACATGTTGCCCATGGCCATGCCCACCGCGATGTAGCCCAGCTGGGCCACGCTGGAGTAGGCCAGCATGCGGCGGAAGTCGTACTGCGCCAGCGCCATCAGCGAACCGATGAGGATGCCGCAGATACCCATGATGCCCAGCACATCCAGCAGCGCCTGCATCACCGTGTTGTGGATGCCGAACATGAAGAAGAAGAAACGCAGCATGGCATATGCCGGCACCTTGCTCATGCAGCCGGAGATGAAGCCGGCGGCACCCGGATGGGCGTAGGTATAAGCGTCAGGCTGCCACCCGTGCAGGGGGAACAGCGCCATCTTGATACCGAAGGCCACCAGGAAGCAGGCCACCGCGAACGCGAAGAGCGGCGTATGGATGAAAGGCTGGATCCGCACCGCGATGTCCGGGATGTGCAGCGAACCGGTCAGCGCGTAGACATAGCCCACACCCAGCAGGTAGGCGGAGGCGCCGATGGTCCCCACCAACAGGTAGCGGAACGCCGCCAGCATGGATTTCTTGCCGCCCAGGGCGATGAGCCCGTAACCGGCCAGGGACATGACCTCCAGATATACGTACATGTTGAAGATATCGCCGGTGATGACCATACCGCAGAGCCCCACCGTCAGCAGGGCGTACAGCGTATAGTAACCGCCGTAGTGCATCCAGTCCTCCTCGCTGAGGAAGGGGACGCTGTAGAACGACACCACCAGCGCGATGAACGTGATGGTGCAGAGGACCGCGCAGTTCAGCGGGTCCACGGCAAATTCGATGCCGATGGGAGGGCTCCAGTCGCCCATCCAGTAATGCAGTGTCTGCCCTCCGTCCCGCAGCACCGTCCGTGTGATGTCAAGAGACGCCAGGAACGAGCCGAAAAGGGACAGCTGGACCAGCCAGCCGCCCAGCTCCCGGTGGAGCCGGCTCGCCAGCAGGCACAGCAGTGCCGCTGTCAGGGGCAGCAACACGACAAACACCGGAGCATGTTCGCCTAAGGTCATTTGCTAGCCCTCCTTAACACTTCGGATTCCTCCACGGAACCGTAGAATTCTTTGATTCTCATGAGCAGTGCGATAGCCACGCCCGTGGTGCCCATGCTCACGACGATGGCCGTCAGCATCAGCGCGTGTGGCAGCGGGTTGATATAATCCGCCGGATTCACGTTGCCGGGGACCAGAATCGGTATCGTGGCCCCTTCCTTCTGCGCGAAGCACAGGAAGAAGAAGATGACCGCCACCTGCATCACGTTCATGGCCATGAGTTTTTTCATGTAGTTCTTGCTTAAAACCATGCCGTACACGCCCAGGAAGAAAAGTATCAGCACCAGGGTGTATATGCCCCTACGGGCCAGAAACTCATTCAGCGCTTCCATCGTCTTCACTCCTTCTCACAACCGCATCCATGATATTGAGGATGGTCATCATGACGCAGACCGTCACGCCGGTCTCGATCAGCAGGATGCCCAGTCCATGGAGCTCATGCAGGGGCCCGTTCCGGAAAAAAGGGAGGAACCCGTAATCCAGGAACTTGCCGCCTCCGGCCAGTGTCAGCCAGCCGGTGACCGTGTAGATGAACGTCCCCACACCCGCCCCGATGAGGCTGGTGCGCAATCTCATATTGAAAAGTGTCGAATCCTCACCCATGACCAGCCGGGCCAGGACAATGCCGAAGCCCATGACCACGCCGGCCTGGAAGCCGCCGCCCGGGCTGGATTCGCCCAGGATCAGGATGTACACCGAATAGACCAGTGTGAAGGGGACCAGGATCCGGAACGCCAGATTGAGGAGAATACCGCCAAAAGGTTGTTTCATTCGTAATCATCCTCCTTCTCCGGACGCCGTCCCATGGTGGAGCGGGACAGGATCAGTGTCGCTGTCACGCCGGACAGGAACATCACCGTGGTCTCCCACATGGTATCGAAGCCTCTGTAGTCAGCCAGCGTGCCGGTGACAATGTTGGGAGAGCCTGTGTCCAGCTCGCTCTGCGCGATGTAGACCGGTGTGACATGCTGGTTCGGCGGAGAATCCGGGTTACCGATGGCCGGCAGGAATGTCACGTTGCTGCAGAACAGACCCGTCAGCAGTGCCAGAACAGTAATAACAAAACCTCGCATTACTTACACCACCTATCAATTTTCCTGAGGGAAATAACGTAAAAGATCGTGGACACCGTGCCCACAACAACCTCCGTGAACGCCACGTCCGGCGAGCCCATCATCAGATAGGTCAGCACGGCGCAGAAGCTGAAGGCGCTGTACATCATCACTGCGCTGAGGATATCACGGCAGTAGATGATGGAGCAGGTGATGATGATCAGGAACAGAAGCAGGAACGCCTCAACGGTGAATATCTGCATTCGCTTCCGCCTCCTCCCCGTCTTCCAGCTCTTCCAGTTCTTTAGCCCGTTTCCGCGTCCATACGGGATGCCCCGTCTTGTAGGCGGCTTTGGCCAGGATATGGGACCCGATGGGGTTGCCCAGGAACACGAACATGGCCACCGCGAGGATTTTCGCGGAAGTCACGTTGAAGCCATGATATACAGCCAGCCCCACGAACACCGAGAGCATTCCCAGCGTCTCGCTGTTGCCGGAGGCATGGATTCTCGAATAGAAATCGGGAAGACGCAGCATACCGATCGCAGAGCCCATGAGGAACACAAGCCCCAGGATCATGAAAAAGTATGAAACCAGTTCCCGAACCGGTACTCCTTCAATCATAATTTCTTCCCTCCCAGATATTTGGCCAGCACCACGGAGCCCAAACAGCCCATCATGGCGTATGCGATGGCCAGATCCACGTACATGTCGGGTTTCCCCTCCAGGAAGCCGAACAGGATGATCAGCAGGATGGTATCCGCCGCGATGACGCCCAGCCCGTTCATCCGGTCATAGATGGTGGGCCCTTTGAACAGACGCTGCAGCATGATGCCGATGATAACCAGGAGGGACACGATTGTCAGCATAATGAAAAAATCCATCAGAAATCCTCCCCCATCACTTCAAACCGGTAGTCCTCGCCCATGAGCCAGGCCACCTCGCCCTGCATACTGCCGTCCATCAGACCCTCCGCGGAACCGTCCGTCAGAGCGTGGACTTCGAAAACCCCGTCCTCGGTCACATTCATGGTCACCGTGCCGGGGGTCAAGGTGATGGAGTTGGCCAGAATCACCGTCGCCAGGGGATTGTCCGCCACAAAGCGGAACCGGCATACCCTGGGATTGATCGTCAGATCCGTGCGCACCGTGGACCGGATCACCTCAATGTTCGCCAGCAGCAGCTGCCACATCAGCCAGAGGAAATACCAGAACAGCTTCAGCGGGTGGATGGCAAACAAAAAATACTGCTTTGTACGATCCTGATTGGGGACCAGCAGTAATGGGTACGTGATCCAGGATACGATAATTGCGGTCAGCGCGCCGTAGATGAGGAACTTCACTTCCAGATTGCCGGAGAGCAGCAGCCAGAAAAGGAACATCAGCACTGCCATGAGAATCCGGTGCACCAGGGAATTCCCCACGATGCGGCTTTCTTGCACAACACTCGGTTTCGTCACATTAACCACCTTTCTTCGCATTGTATTTATTTTCAGCGAGAGGCCGTCCGGAACAGAATCCCCTATCAACGGCCTGAACAGAAAAAAGCGAAACTATCCCTATTTCTTATTTACTAGTTTCGACAAAACTTGTTTTTTTCCTGCCCGTCTACTAGTAATATATCATAAATAATCAGTTATTTGTGG
>CALAZX010000240.1 GCA_937926555.1 uncultured Negativicutes bacterium
GGCGCAAATTCCTATCATTTTTCTCTATTTTTCCATAAACCTCATACTTATCATTGTTAAGTACTCCAATATTTGGTAAAATTAAAGAAGGTTGTAAGTAATGCTACATTTATCAGTTCAAAAGGAGTGGTATCTGTGAAAACAAAAATGAAAGCTGTATGCGCTGCTTCTCTCGCAGGCCTCATGCTGCTGGCTGTAGCCGGCTGCGGTGGCGGCGGCGACAAGAAAGCTGCCAACGACGGTAAGCACCTCACCATGTACTGGGGCGCGCTGGAAGACTTCATGGTTGCGGACATCAACGCATTCCAGAAGGAGACCGGTATCAAAGTTGAAGGCGTGCGCATGAGCTCCGGCGAGACCATCGGCCGTATCAAAGCTGAGAAAGCGAACCCGAAAGCATCTCTGTGGTTCGGCGGCCCCGCTGACGGCCAGATCCAGGCCAAAGAGGACGGTCTGCTGGAAAAATACGTGTCCCCCAACGCTGCCAAGATTCCTGACCAGTTCAAGGATCCCGACGGCTACTGGACCGGCGTATACGTAGGTTATCTGGGCTTCGCTTCCAACGCCAAACTGCTGAAAGAGAAGAACGTGGAAGCTCCGAAATCCTGGGCCGACCTGCTGAAACCCGAGTTCAAGGGACAGGTTGTCAGTGCCAACCCCGGTTCCTCCGGCACGGCCTACACCACCCTGGCCACCATCATCCAGCTGAAAGGCGAGAAGGACGGCATGGCCTACATGAAAGCCCTGAACAAACAGATCAAGAACTACCAGAAATCCGGTACCGCTCCTGCCCGTCTGGCAGGCCAGGGCGAGTGCATGGTTGGTATCTCCTTCCTGCATGACGCCATCAAATACCGTGAGGAAGGCATGAAGGACCTGGTTCTCACCGCTCCTTCCGAGGGCACCGGCTATGAAGTCGGCGCTGTATCCCTGATCAAGGGCGGTCCTGACCAGGAAGCTGCCAAGAAGTTCATCGACTGGGCTCTCACCGCGAAAGCGCAGGAGATCGGCCAGACTGTCGGCTCCTACCAGTTCCTCACCAACCCCGAGGCAAAACCGCCTAAACAGGCTGCCGAGCTGAAGGGCACCAAACTGATCAAATACAATTTCGCCTGGGCCGGCGCACACCGCAACCAGCTGGTTGAAGAGTGGAACAAGGCCATCAAAGATTGATAAGCAACACCACAGAAAACTGAATCATAGCGTACAGGCCGTTTACTTCACTGTAAGCGGCCTTCCACGCTACAGACCTCAGCAACTGTGAATCTGGAGAGGCTGAAAGGCATCAACCGCCCCAAGCCCGCAAGGAGTAAGGAAATGCCCGAGAAAAAATATTCTGCCTGGTCCCTGAAATGGGACGAGATGCAAAAAATCTTACGCGACCCTATTTTATTGTCCACTATCATCCTGGTGGCAATCGCACTCATCATCTTCATCGTCTGGCCCCTGTACGAAGTGCTGGTGCAGAGCTTCATCAGCAAAGGAGACGGCGGCCTGACACTGCAATACTATAAGGAAGCGCTGAGCCAGTCGGAGAACATCGAGGTGCTGTTCAACACGATCATCCTTGGTCTGTTCGTCAGCTTCTTCGCCACGGCCATCGGTTTCATCTTCGCCTATGCCGACGCCTACCTGCGCATTCCCTTCAAGAAACTGTTCAAGATAATCGCCATTCTGCCGATCATCTCCCCGCCCTTCGCACTGGCCATGTCTTTCATCATGCTGTTCGGCCAGCAGGGTTTCATCAGTAAAGTCATTCTGGGAATCCAGAATTCCAACATATACGGCTTCCGGGGACTGGCCACGGTACAGATCCTGACCTTCTTCCCCATCGCCTACCTGGTGCTGGCAGGCCTGCTGAAACAGATTGACCCCTCCATGGAGGAGGCGGCCCGCAACATGGGCGCCAGCCGGTGGCAGACTTTCAAGACGGTGCTGCTGCCCCTGCTGAAGCCCGGTATCGCCAACAGCTTCCTGCTGGTGTTCATCCAGACTGTGGCCGACTTCGGTAACCCCATGGTCATCGGCGGCAACTTCAATACCATGGCGGCGCAGGTCTACCTGCAGGCCATGGGCAACTATAACCTGAAGGTGGGCACGGCGCTGGCCACCATTCTGCTGACACTGTCCATCCTCATGTTCGTGCTGCAGAAGTACTGGCTGGGGAACAAGTCCTATGTGACCCTCACCGGCAAACCGTCCCGGGTACGGGAACTGATCCGCGACAAGAGTATCATCGCCATCGTGGGCATCCCCTGCCTGCTGATCTCCATCTTCATCCTGGTGCTCTACGCCCTGATTCCCGTGGGCAGCTTCGTGAACCTGTGGGGTATCGACTACACCTTCACCCTGCGCCACTATGAGTACATCTGGAACCTGGGCACCAAACCTATCATCGACACCACGGTACTGTCCCTGATCTCCATGCCGATCACCGGCATCCTGGGCATGATCATCGCGTACCTGATCGTCCGGAAGAACTTCATGGGCCGCGGCATGATCGAGTTCGTGTCCCTGCTGTCCCTGGCCATTCCGGGCACCGTTATCGGTATGGGCTACGTGCTGGCCTACAATGAGCCGCCGCTGATCCTCACCGGTACCGGCACCATCATCGTCCTGTCCTTCGTCTTCCGCAGCATGCCTGTGGGCATCCGTGCCGGCGTGGCCTCGCTGCAGCAGATCGACCCCGCCATCGAGGAGGCGGCCCAGGACCTGGGAGCGGGAAGCTTCAAAGTCTTCCACTCCGTCACCATCCCGCTGATCAAATCCGCTTTCTTCAGCGGCCTGGTTTATAGCTTTGTACGCAGCATGACCGCAGTCAGCGCCGTCATCTTCCTGGTGAGCGCCAGCGTGAACCTGCTGACTGTATCCATCATGAGCCAGGTGGATGTGGGCCGTCTCGGCGTGGCCGCAGCCTATTCCACCGTGCTGATCGCCATCGTGCTGGTGGTGGTGGGAATTCTTCTGTTCCTGCTCAGCCGCATCGGCGTCAACATCAAAGACGTGCAAGGTTGATAAAGGGAGGATTACAACATGTCTAAAGAATCTGCAAGTGTGAAAATAGAGAACCTGAAAAAAGTCTATCCCGGCATGGAAGGGAAACAGGTTGTGGCGGTGAACTCCGTGAACCTGGACATCAAGCCCGGCGAGTTCATCACCCTGCTGGGGCCCTCCGGCTGCGGCAAGACCACGATTTTACGTATGGTGGCGGGCTTCGAGATCCCCACCGCCGGCGACATCTTCATCGGGGACCAGCGTGTCAACAGCCTGACGCCGGACAAGCGCGACACCGCCATGGTGTTCCAGAGCTACGCCCTGTTCCCCCATCTGAACCTGTTCGACAACGTGGCC
>CALAZX010000241.1 GCA_937926555.1 uncultured Negativicutes bacterium
AAAGCTTTCAACGAAGCATTGAGGAAGCCCTCGGGACTTGTCCCGGGGGCTTTTTGCGTATCCGGACAGGAGGAACCATCATGGCAGACCTGAAATTCGAGATTGTGGAGCACATCGGCGTGCTGTCCGAGAAGAAAAGCGGCTGGAAGAAAGAGCTGAACAAGATCAGCTGGAACGAGAAAGCGCCCAAGTACGACATCCGCGATTGGTCCGAGGACCACACGAAGATGGGAAAGGGCATCACCTTGACAGAGGAGGAGCTTCGGGAGCTGACGAAGATACTGAACGGGTGAGGGTAACAGAATAGAATAGGAACAAAAGACCGGCTTTCGCCGCCAGTGTGGCGGCGGAGGCCGGTTTTTGTTTGCCTAGGGGAAACACAATCTTTTTGTGTGCAAAATCGGCTTTGATAGTAATTAGAGCTGTATTTTGCTATAATAATGCTATATTGGGGATTTTATACTTAAAAATCTTCCATGCTGGCTACAGCATGATTTAACTACACATTGGAGGCATTTTGATAATGATCAACATCAGAAAGTTAGAGAATGACCTGTGGGAATCTGCAGATTTATTGCGCGCGGGATCAAAATTGACGTCAAACCAGTATTGCATGCCGGTATTAGGTCTTATTTTCCTGCGTTACGCATATAGCAGATTCAAGATGGTGAAAGCGGAAATCATGAAGAATCGTCCGTCCCGAGGAGGTCGTATACTTCCGGTGACTGCGAATGACTTCATTGCCAAAAGCGCTCTCTACCTTCCTGAAGAAGCACAGTATGACTACCTGCTGAATCTGCCGGCTGATATTGCCGCTGCAGGTTTGCTGAACAAAGACGGGGAACAGATGAACAGTCTGGGTGAGGTTGTCAATAATGCCATGGAGCTGATTGAGGACCAGAGTGAGCAGTTAGTAGGTGTACTGCCGAAAAGCTATACAGATTTTTCGGATGAGATTTTGTCGGAATTGCTCCGTATCTTCAATAATCCCGCGTTGGACGATGTGGGAGAAGATGTGATAGGACGTATTTATGAGTACTTCCTGAACAAGTTCGCCAAGAATATCGCTTCTGATGACGGTGTGTTCTTCACTCCGAAATCTCTGGTAAATATGATAGTGAATATCCTGGAGCCGGAAAAAGGAATCCTGCTGGATCCAGCTTGCGGATCTGGAGGCATGTTTGTCCAGTCCGGTGATTTTGTCAATCGTGCGGGCATGGACGCCAACAGTGCGATGACTTTCTATGGACAGGAGAAAGTAGAGTACAATGCGCAGCTCTGCTTGATGAATATGGCTGTACATGGATTGACTGGTGTCATCGCTTCCGGTGATAACGGAAACACTTTTTACCATGATGCTCACCAGCTGGATGGACAATGCGATTATGTGATGGCAAATCCGCCTTTCAACGTGGATAAAGTGAAGGCTGAAGCGGCAGTGAATGCGGGAAGGTTACCGTTTGGTCTGCCTGGGGTCAATAAGAATGAGGAGTTCGGGAACGCCAACTATCTTTGGATCTCCTATTTTTACAGCTACCTTAAGGAAAATAAAGGCCGGGCTGGATTTGTCATGGCCTCTTCTGCTACGGACAGCCAGGGAAAGGATAAAGAAATCCGGAAGAAATTGATTGAGTCAGGACACGTGGATGTGATTATAAGTGTCGGGAATAATTTCTTCTACTCGGTTTCGTTGCCCTGCACACTCTGGTTTTTTGATAAAGGGAAGGCGGATAAAATCAAAGATAAAATCCTTTTTGTCGATGCCCGGAACTACTCCACTGTTGTGGACAGGACTCTGAATGAATGGTCGGAATGGCAGCTTAAGAATATGCATGCTATTGTGTGCTTGTACCGTGGGCAGATTGAAAAGTATCAAGGCCTGCTTACCGAGTATCACAATGTTTTAGAGAATAAAGACCCGTTTGAATCTCAAGTTGGAAAACTGAGTGAGCAGCTGAAGAGCCTGAAAAAAGATTTGAGGAAAGCTGTAAAAGCTGCTGCGAAGAATGAAAGAAAAGAAATTGAAGAGAAATATGATAACGAAATAAGCGAGGTTGAGAGTAAACTGGATATCGCCCAAAATGCCCAGTGGCTGTATGAACATTTTGGAGATGGGATTTATTCTGATATTCCCGGATTCTGCAAAATCGCCGACAAGAATGAGATTAAGGAAAAAGGGTGGTCGCTTACTCCAGGTGCTTATGTGGGGGTTGAGCCGATTGAAGATGACGGCGTGGACTTTGAAGAACGGATGAAAGAAATTCATAAAGAACTGCTTGAATTGCAAAAGGAATCGGTAGAATTATTTGAATCTATTTCTATGCATTTAAAGGGGCTAAAGAAATGAAGTGGAGAGAAGTACCGTTAGAGGAAGTAGTTGATGAAATTGTTGGTGGAGGGACCCCTTCAAAAGCAAAAAAGGAGTATTGGAATGGAGATATTCCTTGGTGTTCAGTTAAAGATATGAAGGATTCTCAATACTATTTGAGTAAAACTCAAGAGATGATTACAGAAGCGGGTTTAAAGAATAGTTCTGCGAAGCTGATAAAAAAAGGAACGGTTATAACGGCTACTCGCATGGGGTTAGGGCGGGTTTTTATAAACAGGGTGGATATGTCTATCAACCAAGACTTAAAAGCTCTTATCCCAAATGAAAAAATTGATAGGTGTTTTTTAATGTGGGCTCTTTCGTTTAAGAAGGGTGAGATTATTATGCAAGGAAGGGGGGCGACTGTAACTGGAATTACAGTTCCAATGTTAAAAAAAATACTCCTTCCTCTACCGACACTAAGTATTCAAGAAAAAATTGCGGAAATTTTGAATTCGCATGAATTTTTAATTGAAAAAAATCAACGGCAGATAGAACTTCTTGAAGAAGTTATTCAACGGATATATAAAGAGTGGTTTGTAGATTTTAAATTTCCTGGACATTCAGTGGCTAAATTTATTAATGGAATTCCAGAAAGGTGGAAAAAAGGGCAGGCAAGAGACTTTTTTCATATAACAATTGGGAAAACCCCCCCACGAGTTCAAAGAGAATACTTCTTGGAAAATGGGAAGGGCGTGCCTTGGGTATCAATTTCCGATATGGGAAACACATCTGTTTTTTTAGAAAAAACAAAAGAAGCTTTGACAGAGGATGCAATAAAAAAATGCAACGTAAAAGTGGTTCCTAAAGGAACAATTTTTCTGAGTTTCAAGTTAACCATTGGACGCATTGGAATTGCAACTGCAGACATGTGTAGTAATGAGGCCATAGCTCATTTCCATATTTCTGAAGAGACTTTAAGAGTATACGCCTATTGCTACTTGAAAAATTTTGAATATGACACTCTTGGAAATACTTCTTCCATATCTAAAGCGGTTAATTCTAAAAAAATAAAAGCAATGCCTTTTGTAATTCCGGATGAAGTAATTTTGAGGAATTTTTCGGATATACTCATCCCTGTTTTTAGAAAGATACGTAATTTGCAGAAACAAATAGACCTGCTTACCGAAGCAAGAGACCGTCTGCTTCCGAAACTGATGAGTGGAGAGATAGAGGTGTAAAGGAGGTGCCGGAAGATGAGCTATGACTATTCCGAGAACATGCTGGTGCAGGAGAGCGCAGGCAATCTGCTCCGTGATGAACTGGGGTGGGATGTGCAGTTTGCCTACAGCACCGAGGTTTTGGGCGAGAATGGCACTTTCGGTAGAACGACTTACAACGAGATACTGCTGACGCGTTATTTCAGGGAGGCGCTGAGAAAGCTGAATCCCTGGATGGAGCCGGAACATATCCTGGAGGCGCAGAAGGTGCTGGAGGGGCGATTGGCCTCCGCCTCACTGCTGCAGGTGAATGAGGAGAAGTATTTTCTCATCAGGGACGGTATTCCGGTCACAGTGCGGCGGAATGACGGCAGGAAAGAGACCAAGCGGGCGGCGGTCATTGATTTCCGCCATCCGGAGAACAATCATTTCCTGGCGATCAAAGAGCTTAAAATCCATGGTGACCTGTACCGGCGCCGGACAGATATCGTAGGATTTGTCAACGGCATCCCTCTGCTTTTTGTGGAGCTGAAGAAGAATACGGTGGATGTGCAGAATGCCTACGAGAATAACTATAAGGACTATCTGGATACGATTCCCCATCTGTTCTACTACAATGCTTTCATCATGCTTTCCAACGGATTGGAAGCGAAGGTGGGGACGGTTGGCAGCAAGTACGAGTTTTTCCATGAATGGAAGCGCCTGGCGGAAGCGGATCAGGGCAGTGTGGCCTTGGAAACCATGCTTCGGGGCATTTGCAGGAAGGAGAACTTCCTGAATCTGCTGGAGAATTTCATCCTGTATGACCATTCCGGTGGTAACACAGCCAAGATACTGGCCAGAAACCATCAGTATCTGGGAGTCAACGAGGCGGTAAAGGCTTATGCGGGGCGGAAGCTGAATGACGGGAAGCTGGGGGTCTTCTGGCACACCCAGGGCTCGGGCAAGAGCTACTCCATGGTGTTCCTGGCACAGAAAATCCGGCGGAAGTTCACGGGTTCTCCCACTTTTGTCATTCTGACGGACCGGGAGGAGCTGAACTCCCAGATCAGCGACACGTTCCAGAACTGCGGGCTGTTGGGTTCCACGAAGGCGGCCAGGTTCATGGCCACCAGCGGAGAGGACCTGGTCAACAAACTTCGGGGCAATCCCGCCTTTGTTTTCACGCTGATACAGAAATTCAATCAGCCCGAGGCGGAACCTATCCGTTCGGACCATGACATCATCATCATGTCCGATGAGGCGCATCGCAGTCAGTACGGCATCTATGCCGACAATATGATGCGTCTGCTGCCGACGGCGGCACGTATCGGCTTCACGGGAACGCCGCTGTTTTCCAGCGACAATATCACACGGCGCACTTTCGGCGACTATGTTTCTATCTACGACTTCAAGCGGGCTGTGGAGGACGGGGCCACTGTGCCTCTGTACTACGAGAACAGGGGAGAGAAAATCCTGGACCTGCGCAATCCGGAAATCAATGAGCGGATTCTGGATGCCATAGAGAATGCGGATATCGATGTGGACCAGCAGGAGAAGCTGGAGGCGGAGTTCGCCAAGGAAATCCATCTCATGACCGCAGAGCCCCGGCTCCGTTCCATCGCACGGGACTTCGTGCGGCACTATTCGGATCTCTGGACCAGCGGCAAAGCCATGTTCGTCTGTCTGAACAAGGTGACCTGTGTCCGCATGTTCGATTATGTGTCCGAGTATTGGCGGCAAGAGATTGAGGAGTTGAAACGGCAGCAACGTCATGTCACCCAGCAGGAGGCTCTGGACCTGGGCCGGAAAATCCGCTGGATGGAGGAGACGGAGATGGCCGTTGTTATCAGCCAGGAGCAGAACGAGATCCAGACTTTTGACAAGTGGGGGCTGGACATCCGCTTCCACCGGTCAAAGATGGAGAAGCGGGAGCTTGACAAGGAATTCAAAGATGCATCCAATCCTTTCCGTGTTGTGTTCGTCTGCGCCATGTGGCTGACCGGTTTTGATGTGAAATGTCTCTCCTGCATGTATCTGGACAAACCCCTGAAAGCCCATACGCTGATGCAGACCATCGCACGGGCGAACCGTGTCAGCGAGGGCAAGAGTAACGGTCTTATTGTGGACTATATCGGCATTGTGAAGGCTTTGCGGAAAGCGCTGGCCGATTATACGGTGAATGCTAGGAACACCGGAGGGGCGGATCCCACGGTGGACAAGGAGGTGCTGATAACACGTATCCTGGAGGTTATCGGCAAGACGAAAGCATTCCTGTCGGAGCGCAATTTCAGACTGCAGAATCTTATCGAAGCCAGGGATTTTCTGAAGCTGGCCTGTCTGCAGCAGGGCGCAAACGCTGTCTGTGGCACTTTGGAGGAGAAGAAGACGTTCACCACGTATGCCGCAGAACTGAACCGCCTTATGAAATATACTGACCGGGACGATGTTACCCCGGAGACCCGTAAGGAATACGAGGCTATTGCCGCCATCCACAGCGAACTTCAGAAGAAGCGGAAGACCGCCGACAATACGGAGCTGATGGTGGAGATCAGCCGGATCATCAGTGAATATGTGGAGATGGAACCGGATGGGGTCTGTGTGCGGGATCCGTCTGAGCGCCGCTTTGACATCAGTGCGATTGATTTCAACTTGCTCCGTCTGGAATTCGAGAAAGTTTCGAACAAGAATCTTATCATGAAGGACCTGGAGGATGTGATTCAGCAGAAGCTGGACCGGCTGCTGTTCAGCAACCCTGACCGTATCAACTACTATGAACGGTACCAGGAAATCATCGAAGCCTACAACAAGGAACAGGACAGAGCATCGATCGAGCAGACTTTCAATGAGCTGATGCGTCTGGCCTCAGAGATGAATGTGGAGGAACAGCGGCATGTGCGGGAAGGGTTCGCTAGTGACGAGGAACTGTCTTTCTTCGATATGCTGTTCCGCAAGGACTTGAGTAAAAATGAAATCCGGAAGGTGAAGGAACTGTCCACATCACTATTGCGCCAGGTGAAGGAGAAAATCGCCTCCACCAGCCAGTGGAGGGATAAGCAGGTGACCCGTGCCGAGGTGGACAATCTTATCCTGACAACTCTCTGGAATGAGCTGCCCGAGAGTTATGATGACAAGCTGTTGGAGCAGTGTCATCACAAAATCTATGAATATGTCTATACCCGCTATGGTACAGTGACCAATCCGGTATCTCTGGAAGGGGATGCGCAGGGTTACGGCCAATATCCCCAGTGAGTATGAGGGCAGCGATGCTCTACGTTGATATGAAATAAAACAAAAGACCGGCTTTCATTGCCAGTGTGGCGGTGGAGGCCGGGTTTCTCATCGGAGCGGTTCGTAACCTGCCTCTTCGCAGTGCGGATGCTGATGCGATATCGGTTTAAGTATTACGAAAATTGTCTTTCTGTGATACAATGAACTGGTGATATGTTTATAACCAAAGGAGGCTTTCCGCATGAACGATAATCAGAAGAAGATTGGCATTGGGATAGTCATCGCGATACTTTGCGCTGTCGCATTCTACTTTCTTTATTGGACCAAGACCCCGGTCTATTCGCTGAACATCATCAGAGAGTCCATTGAGAAGCATGACGTGGACACGTTTGAACGCCATGTGGACCTGGACACCCTGTTTGACAAAGGGTTTGATGATGTATTGGTGGCAACCGATCGGATAGAAGGCAAGAATTCCCTGGAGGACCCGCTGGTGGCCGGGATGGTGCAGATGCTGAAGAAGCCTGCGGTAGCGGCATTGAAAGCGCGGACTCTGGATGCGGTGAAAGGCGAGTTTGACGAAAAGGGGAAAGAGCGGAAGAATGGCAGCGGTGACAAATTCGCCGATAACCTGGAGAAAGAGGCTGGTGTCGACCAGGCTGTCTTCAAGGATGCCTCTGTTGTCAGCAAGGAGGGCAACGAGGCCATTGTCGCTCTGAAATTCTACAACAAACAGCTGGAAAAGGACTTCACGGTGAAACTGAAGATGGCCAAGCTGGAGGACGGCACCTGGAAAGTGAAACAGATGACGAACCTGGTGGATTTCCTGGTGGAAGCGGACAAAGCAGTGAAAGCCAAGCTGGCCGAGCTGAACAAGCCCATCCGGGAAGAGCTGGAGAAAGCGGTCAAGGTGTCCGATGTGACGCTGGATCTGGAAAACGACGGAAATCCGTTCTTCGCCTCCCATTGGCTGGAGTACTGCTTGGCAGTCACGAATGAGACCGACAAGGATATCGCAGCCATCTACATCAAGAACAGTGTTGTAGGGGCGGATGGCTCTGTGCGGAGAGAGAAAGTGCTGAAATATGACCAGGTCCTGCCTGCCCATGGGACTAAACGTCTGATCTATGAAGACAGTCTGAACCACTTCATTGCCGACGAGAAGCAGATGATGGATCATCCCGAGGGGCTGACGCTGAAAGCGGAAATTGTGGGAATCAAGTACATGGATGGATCTAAAATTGAGATTCTTCAAAAACTCCCCGATCCGCAGGAAGAGAAAAAGAAATAAGCTGAGATAAAACTGACCTCCGGTATGGATCTGCGGTATGGCGGATCTGTCCCGGAGGTTTTTCTGTCAGGATATTCGATTCGAGGATTCAAGGAGGACAGACAAAAAGAGGACCCCGGCATTTCTCAGCCGGGGTCCTTTTGAATTTATTTATGACAGTCCTGATGCCGGACGTGCTTTGTTATGGTAAGGAGGTTACACCTGTCGGGGCAGATGCCATAAGCGGAGTCCGTCCGTGAATGCGCATCAGCCCTGCATATAAACGCCGCTCAGCAGCTTGTCGGCAGTCTCGATCACTTCCGGTGCGCGTTTGAAGAGGAACTCGCCTCTGCGTACGGAGGAAGCTACGGATACACGGTTGCAGATGGCTTCGAACTCGCTCTTGGCGTTCAGCACGATGAAGTTGGCGGGTTTGCCTGCCTCGATGCCGTAGCTGTCCTGGATGTGCAGGGTCTTGGCGCCGTTGACGGTGATCAGGTCCAGTGCGTCGCAGATCTCCTCGATGGACATCATCTGGCCGATATGGATGCCTGCGTCCAACACGTTCATCAGGTTGCCGTTGCCCAGGGGATACCAGGGGTCGCTCATGGAGTCCTGCGCGAAGCATACGTTGATGCCGGCCTCTTTCAGCTCTTTCACGCGGGTCAGGCCACGACGTTTCGGATATGCGTCGAAACGGCCCTGCAGGTGGATGTTCTCGGTGGGGCAGGAGATAAAGTTCACGCCTGCCAGTTTCAGCAGTTTGAACAGCTTGAAGCAGTAAGCGTTGTTGTAGGAGTGCATAGCGCAGGTGTGGCTGGCGGTCGCTTTGTCGCCGATGCCGGTGCGCAGGGCCTCAGCGGCCAGCACTTCCACGAAGCGGGACTGCTCGTCGTCGGTCTCGTCACAGTGGATGTCGACCATCTTGTCGTATTTCACTGCCAGTTCGAAGGCTTTCTTCACGCTGGCCACGCCGTCTTCACGGGTGTATTCGAAGTGGGGGATCGCGCCAACCAGGTCGGCACCCATCTTACAAGCTTCCTCAACCAGCTCGTCGCCGCCTTTGTAGGCGTACATGCCTTCCTGGGGGAACGCGATGATCTGCAGATCGCAGGTGTCTTTCACTTCGTCGCGCAGTTCCAGCATAGCCTGGAGTGCGGTCAGTTTCGGGTCGGTCACGTCAACGTGGGTACGGATGTGCTGCACGCCGAAGAGAATCTCCTGTTTCATGGCCTGTTTGGCTCTGTCTTTGATCTCTTCTTTAGTAAGATGACCTTTGGTCTCGCTCCAGCGCTGGATTCCTTCAAATAAGGAACCGGACTTGTTGGCGGCCGCCGGATTCAGTGCGGTGAACACGTAGTCCAGATGGATATGCGGATCGCAGTAGGGAGGTACAACCAGTTTCTCCTCCAGGTCCACAACTTTGTCGGCTTTCACTTTCGCAGCCAGACCCTCACCAATCTCTTTGAAGACTCCGTCTACTACATATAAGTCTTTCAGTCCGTCCTGCCCTTTCAGTTTCACATTGGTAAATAAGGTACTGCTCATAATAATCGCTCCTTTTTCTAATATGATATTGGCCAAACTGTCCGTGTCGCTCTGGCAGTTTTGATACCGCAATTATAACAATGGTAGAAGGAAAATACATTGTGCAAACCGCATAAAACGGCGCCTGCTTTGTTGTGTAAAATTTGCACAACGGAGGAGAGTTTTCCTTGTGTAATTTTTGCACAATGCCTGTCAGACTTTTTTGGTGGTTTTGTACATTGTGAACCAGGGGGTCATTCGGTACAATGAAGGCACAGTAAAGCTAGCGACTGGAAAGCTTCAAACGAAAATCAAATTTAAAGGAGCGATTGACAATGGTTAAAATGACAGAAATGACTTGGATGGAGTTAGAAAAGAAAATCAAGGAAGAGGCAGTTACCATTCTTCCTATCGGTTCCTGCGAACAGCACGGCCCGCATCTGCCCCTGAGCGTTGACACTGTTTTATCCAACGGTTTCGCAGAAAAACTGGCTGAACGCATCGACGGCGTTGTAGCACCGGCTCTGGCCTACGGCTACCGCAGCAAACCGTTCTCCGGCGGCGGCCCGCTGTTCCCCGGCACGGTTGACCTGTCCGGCGAGACTCTCATCCATTTAACCTACGATATTATTGAAGAGCTCATTAAAGACGGCGTGAAGAACATCCTGATTCTGAGCTGCCACTTTGAAAACGAAGCTTTTGTTTGCGAAGCAGTGGATCTGGTAACCCAGAAATACGGCGACAGAGCGAAAGTATTGATCGCCAACTGGTGGGATCCGATGCCGGCTGACATGATCGACAAAGTATTTGATGAAGTAGAGTTCCCTGGCTGGGCCCTGGAGCACGCAGCTGTAACCGAGACTTCCCTGATGATGGCTATGGCTCCGGAACTGGTACATGAAGACCGCATGGTTCAGACCGAAGGCGTTAATCCTCCTCCGTACCACATCTACCCCGTACCCGGCGACGCAGTGCCCGAAACCGGCGTACTGGCATCCGCTAAATCTTCCTCCGCCGCTCGCGGCCAGCTCATGATCGACAGCGTACTGGACGAGCTGGAAAAGATTTGCCGCAAAGAATTCAATAAATAAGAAGGAATGGGCGGCCGCAGGGGGTCACACCCCGGGCCGCTTCACCTGATATTATGAAGGGCGTTATTCTCACAATGCTCTCCGCCATCACCTTCGGTTTCGCCTTTACGCTGGGGCCCATGACTTATGGTGCAGGCGGCAGCAATCCCACTACTCTCACGTTTTTGCGTAACTTCCTGAGTCTGCCGGTTCTCCTGCTGATTCTGTTCGCAAAAGGGATCTCAATCAAAGTAACCAAGAAAGAGTTGCTGAATCTGACCATCCTCGGTTTCATCGGCAACGCTGTCACCACGCTGATGCTGTTCATCGCATTCTCTCTGATCGATGTGGGCATCGCGACGACAATCCATTTCATCTATCCTGTGTTTGTGACTCTTGGCTGTGTCATCTTCTTCAAGGAGAAGCTGGGCCTGCGCAAAGTCATCGCACTCATGATCGCCACCTGCGGTATCGCCTGTTTCTTCTTTGGCGTGGACACGTCGATGGGATTCTCCGGCGGTATGTTCCTGGGACTCCTGCTGGCGGTTGCCTCCGGCATGACCTATGCGTTCTATATCATCTATATGGATAAGAGCGGTCTGAAGGACCAGCCGGTATTCAAGATCACATTCTACGTAGCTCTGATGAGCTCCATCGCCATGGGTATCTATGGCACTGCCAACGGCGAGCTGACGCTGACCACCCTGACCACCCGGGCATGGTGGATCTCCCTGGCGTTCTCCCTGTTGTGCACGGTTGTGGCCCTGAGCCTGCTGCAGATCGGCATCAAGCATGTCGGCGCATCTACGGCGGCGATCCTGACCACATTCGAACCTATCACCAGTATCACCTGCGGTGTGCTGCTCCTGGGCGAGTCTGTCACCGCGCATAAACTGCTGGCCTGCGCCCTCATCATGATCGGCGTGGTCACCCTGTCTCTGGCTAAGCAGAAACCGGACCCTAATGAGGCCGCCGCTGCGGAAGCGGTGGAAGAGGCGGCCCAAGCTTAGACCGCGTGCAACGATCTATCCGATCTGTATATGGGCGGACCGGAGACAATCCGAGACGGGAAGCGCAGTATTTTTCAGGGTAACATATTTGTTGAGTATCAAACAGGACTGAACTTCCTCCTATAGGGGCTTTACTACATGTAAAGCCCCTTTTGCGCATATCCGGAGGCTGGCGGGACGGGCCTGTAAGAATCCGTCCGGTTCCTGCCTTGGCCATGCGTGGGGGATTTCCCCGGTCTGGCGCTATATTTCCGTTGTCCGGCGGGATGACGGAACGGAATCCGGAAAACAAAAGGCTTGAAAATAACCGGAATGAAAGCGGAAAAATCCGTCGTCATTGCTTTGGGAAGGGCCGTCCCCGTGGTATAATGAAAAAGTGCCGAAAAGACGAAAAATACGGAAAAGTGATGCGGAAAGCAATCCGGAAAATGATGCGGAACGTGTCACGGAAAAAAGATACGTGAACGGCACGCGATATATGAAAAGAAAAATACGGTATCTGGTGGCCGCAAGTCTGCCAGCGCCGACTGATAGCAAGAAAACTGAAGCAAGCACAAAGAAAAGAAGAAAAAGCACGAAGATAGAAAGAAAGCATGAAGATGTGAAGAAGGCAAGCACGAAGAGATCTAGAGAAGACCGAGAAACCTGTGGTTGTTCCTGACGAAAGGAGAATTCCATGTCTGTTACCTGTAACGATCTGCTGAA
>CALAZX010000242.1 GCA_937926555.1 uncultured Negativicutes bacterium
TCGCCGGCAAATCTCTCCACCATCCGTCCCGGATTCTCATCAGTATCTTCCGCCTCTCCCAGTCAGTCTGTCTCTTCTATCCCGCGGACCTTGTCCGCGTTTTTTCTTGTTGCAAAATACCTTTATTCATGCGCTGCATTCCGCAACCCACTTGTCGTCACGCCTGGCAATCCATGGCCGCTTCAACTCATGCTTCCAATCTTGCCGCGTATTTACCGAAACGCCGCGCAACTGCCGGCTCAGTCCTCCGGCAGCAGCCCTTTGATGCGGCTGTACACATGGAGGGCGTTCTTGTAGTAGAACTGCTCCCAGTGCTCCTCCGGCACGATCTTCCCCAGGTTTCGGATGTTGTCCGGGATGTTGATCAGGGGCCAGTCGCTGCCGTACATGATCTTATGCCACAGTCCGTGGTACTGGAGCCACATCCGCACATACTGCTGGTAGGGTTCCAGGGCTTTCTCCCGCTCCGGGGTGATGTGGTGCTCCCACAGGCCGGACATGTCGATGAACACGTTCTCGTTCTTGGCCGCCACCTCGATGGCGTCGGGCACCCAGGGGTTGCAGATGTGGCAGATGACGAACCGTACATCCGGATGCTCGCTGGCCGCCTCGTCCACCGTCAGGGGATGGGCGTAGCGGAGCCGTCCGTGGTGGTTGGCCGTCTCTCCGGAATGCATGGCCACCGGCACGTCGTAGGCCTTGGCCAGCTCGAACAGGGGCTCATGCCGCGGGTCGTAGAGGTACACCGTCTGGTAGCCCATGTAGAACTTGATGCCCAGGCAGTGGGGATCCCGCTGGAGATAGTACTCGAACTCCATGGCGGTCTTCTCCGCGTTCTCCATGGTGATGTCCTCGCTCTGGACACCCAGGCAGTAACCGATGTTGTCCGGCTGGTTGTAGGGCTCGATGGTGAACTCCCCGTTAAGGCCGATCAGCCGCGGGGTCACGCCGCCGAACCGGCTGGGGGCGTCCATGCTGTTCCCCATGGCCACGGAGAACACGATCCCGTTGTCCCGGCAGATCTCCTGCCAGCCCTCCTCGGTGTTCCGGTGGCCGGCCTGTTCCGCCAACACGTTGAAATTGTATTTATCGTAGTAATGCATATGGGCATCGATGATCTTCATATATCACACCTCGTCTTTCTTTTTTCCGCCGCGCTGTCCGCTCCGCCCTTCCGGGCATTCCTCCGGACGCTGCCGGCGCTAGTTTACCCGCAACCGCTCCGGACCGTTCCGGCGCTTCGGGCAGCCGCCCTTTTCCGCGGGGTTACGCCCGTTTTTTCTACCGGGCCTATAGGATTAATTTTAGCCCATAACGCCCGGTTTGAAAAGGGGGAGAAAAAACCGGCCGGCATTCCCGTGAGAGAACGCCGGCCGGCGGTAAGGCGGAGAGGCTCCCCGCCTGTATGTTTTCTGTCTGTCTTACTTGCGCAGCTGAGCCTCGTATACCTCAGCCACTTTGGCCACCACTTCCTTGATGACCGGGTCGATCTCCTGGTCGGTCAGGGTGCGGTCGGCGGCCTGGAAAGTCAGGTTGAAGGCGACGGACTTGCTGCCTGCGGCCACCTGTTTGCCGGTGTACACGTCGAATACGCGCACTTCACGGAGCAGGGAGCCTGCATTCTCGCGGATGACGCCTTCCAGTTCCTGCATGGTCACGCTCTCAGGCACAACCACGGCGATGTCGCGGCTGGTGCCGGGGAACTTGGCCAGTTTGGTGTACTGGGGCACATGGGTGGCGAAGGGGATCAGGGGCAGGAGCTCCATCTCCAGCACGTAGGTCTCCTCCGGCACGTCGAAGTTGTCCGCAACGGTGGGATGCAGAGCGCCGAAATAGCCGATCACATGGCCGTCCAGCTCCAGGGCGCAGCTCTTGCCCGGATGGAGGTGGGGCTGGTCCGCTTTCACCAGTTTCACGCCGTCCACCTGCAGGTTCTCCAGCAGGCCTTCCACCACGCCTTTCATGTCGTAGAAGTCAACGGCTGCCTTGGGGGCGGTCCAGCTGAGAGGCTGTCTCTGGCCGCTGAGCACGGCGCTGATCACCGGACGCTCCCGGGGGAACTCGGTGAGAGGCAGGGCCTCGGGGATATATACACGGCCCACTTCGAAGAGCTTCACGCTCTCGACCTGGCGGGCCAGGTTGAAGTTGGCGATCTTCAGCAGGCTGGGGATCATGGTGGTCCGCATCACGCCGAACTCGTCGCTGATGGGGTTCATGATCTTGATGCAGTTCCGGCGGTAGTCCCCTTCCGGCAGCAGCATCTTGTCCACAAAAGAGGGATGGATGAAGGAGTAGCTCAGCACCTCGTCCAGACCGGCGGCTGCCAGGTAGTCCAGCACCCGGTCCTTCACTTCCTCGCGGGGGTCCTCCTTGCCCTGGTGCAGGGCCAGCAGGGGCCGGTGGGAAGGAATCTTGTCGTAGGAGTACATGCGGGCCACTTCCTCGGACACGTCGGCGTCGCAGGTCACGTCCTGGCGCCAGGAGGGAGCGGTGACAACCAGTGCGTCGCCCTTCACTTCCACCTTGAACTCCAGAGTCTCCAGGATGCGGATCATCTCCTCGGCGGGGATCTCCATGCCGATCCGGGTGTTGATGGCTGCCGGGGTCACGGTGATCACGGCGGGCTCATAGGGCACCGGATAGGAGTCCACGATGCCGGGCACGGTCTCGCAGGCGCCCATGGCCTCCAGCAGGTTGGCGGCACGGTTCAGCGCCAGGTGGCACCGTTCGATGTCCACGCCGCGCTCGAAACGCAGGGACGCCTCGCTCCGCAGGCCCAGGGCCTTGGAGGTGCGGCGGATGGAGGGGCCGTTGAAGGCGGCGGCTTCCAGGATGACGGTCTCCGTCTCCTTGGTCACTTCCGTCTCGAAACCGCCCATGACGCCGCCCAGGCCTACCGCATGCTCCGCGTCGGCGATGGTGATCATGTCCGGGGTCAGGATGCGCTCCTGCTCGTCCAGGGTCATCAGCTTCTCCCCTTCGCCGCCGCGGCGGACGATGAGGGTGTGGCCGGCAACCTTGTCGTAGTCATAGGCGTGCATGGGCTGGCCCAGCTCCAGCATCACATAGTTGGTCACGTCCACCACGTTGTTGATGGGACGGACGCCGCAGGCGCGGAGCTCGTTCTGCATCCACTCGGGGGACTCCATGATGCGGATGTTCTTCAGCAGGCGGTTGGTGAAGCGGCTGCACAGTTCCGGCACCTCGATGCGGTTCTGCAGCAGGTCGGCGATATTGCCGGGAGCGCTCTCCTTCACGTCCATGGCGGGCATGTTCAGCTTCTTGCCCAGCACTGCCGCAGCCTCACGGGCGATGCCCAGCATGCAGAAGCAGTCCTGCTTGTTGGCGGTCAGGTCGATGTCCAGCACCGTGTCCCGCAGACCCAGCACGTCGCGGATGTCCACGCCGATGGGGGTGTCCGGAGGCAGGATGAGGATGCCGCTGCGCTGCTCGGGCAGCAGCAGTTTGGCGTCGATGCCCAGCTCGGTGGCGCTGCAGAGCATGCCGAAGGAGTCCAGGCCGCGCATTTTCGCTTTCTTCAGTTTCATGCCGTTAGGCAGGCGGGAGCCCACCACGGCCACGGGCACCATGTCGTCCTGGTGCACGTTCTGGGCGCCGGTGAGGATCTGTACGATCTCGCCGCTGCCGTAATCCATCTGGCAGATCCAGAGATGGTCGGAGTTGGGATGGCGCTCGATATGGGTCACCTTGCCGGTGACAACGCCTTCCAGATTCTCGCCCAGCACATTGACGCCTTCCACTTCCAGTCCCACCCGGGTGAGTTTCTCGGCCAGGACCTCGGGAGTCACGTCGATATCAACATATTTTTTCAACCAGTTTATAGATGCTAACATGTGAGATTACCCCTCCCTTATCGAAATTGGCGTACGAACCGCAGGTCGTTCTCGAAGAACAGACGCAGGTCGTCGATACCGTATTTCAGCATGGCGATACGCTCGATGCCCATGCCGAACGCGTAGCCGTTCATGGTCTCGGGGTCGTAACCGCTCATTTTCAGGACGTTGGGGTGAACCATGCCGGCGCCCAGGATCTCCAGCCAGCCGGAATGTTTGCACACGTTGCAGCCTTTGCCGCCGCAGATCACGCAGGAGATGTCAACCTCGCAGCTGGGTTCCGTGAAGGGGAAGTAGCTGGGGCGCAGACGGATCTCCACTCTGTCGCCGAAGAGCTCCTTGCACAGGGTCTCCAGGGTGCCTTTCAGGTCGGCCAGGCTGATGTTCTTGTCGATGACCAGACCCTCCACCTGATGGAACATGGGGGAATGGGTGGCGTCGTAGTCGTTACGGTACACGGCGCCCGGCGCGATCATGCGGATCGGGGTGTTGGGCTCCAGGGACTGCATGATGCGGGCCTGGATGCCGGAGGTCTGGGTACGGAGCAGGAAATTGTCCGTGATGTAGAAAGTGTCCTGCATGTCCCGTGCCGGATGGTCTTTCGGCAGGTTCAGGGCCTCGAAGTTGAAGTAGTCGTTCTCGATCTCGGGGCCTTCCATCACGTCGAAGCCCATGTGCATGAAGATCTTCTTGATCTCACGCAGGGTCAGGGTGATGGGATGCAGATGGCCGCAGCCGGGTTTCCGTCCGGGAAGGGTGATGTCCACCTTCTCGTTGGCGATCTTCTCCTGCAGGGCTTTCTCCTCCAGGACCACCTGGCGCTCTTTCACTTTCTCCTCCAGGGCTTTCTTCACCTGGTTGACAATCTGGCCCACTTTCGGACGCTCCTCGGCGGGCAGTGCGCCCATGCCGCGCAGGATCTCCGTCATGGGGCCTTTGCGGCCCAGGTAACGCACTTTCAGATTCTGCAGCTCGTCGGTGCTGGCGGCGTTCTCAAGCTCCGCCAGGGCTGTCTCCTGAAGCTGCAGCAGTTCTTCTTTCATGCTCATAGCTTTTCCTCCTTCAAAATAAAAAAACTTTCGTCCCTGTGAAGGGGCGAAAGTAATATTCCGCGGTACCACCCTAATTTGTACTCTTCTGTCTTAACGCGACGCCACGCCTGTCCTACTCTGTTCAGACAGGGCACTCCCAGGTGAACTTCACATACCGTGTGCCGTGTCCGGCTTTCAGCCGCCGACCGGACTCTCTGCTGCGGACCGTGTACGCTACTCTCCTGTTCCTTGTGCATATATCGGATTTCCACCCTTGCGGGGGAATTCAGGGACGTATTTAATTGAACAGTGTATATTATATCACAGTTTCCTGCGCTGACGCAAGCTCTCATACAGAATCACGCCGCCGGCCATGGCCACGTTCATGGATTCCGCCAGTCCCGGCATGGGGATCAGGAGCTTCAGCTCCGCCGCCTGCTGCAGTTCCGGGGACACCCCGTTGGCCTCGTTGCCCAGAATGAATGCCACCTTGCGGCACAGGTCCGTGCGGTACAGGCTGGAGGCGCCGTCCAGGCAGGCCGCCGCGGGCAGATACCCTTCCCGGCAGCACCAGGTCAGCATCTCCTCCGGGGTGCAGTCGCTGATCACCGGCAGATGGAACAGGGAGCCCATGGAAGCGCGCACCACTTTGGGGCTGTACACGTCCACGCAGCCTTCCAGCACCACCACGCCCAGCGCGCCGGAAGCGTCCGCCGTACGGATGATGGTGCCCATGTTGCCCGGGTCCTGGATACGGTCCAGCACCACCACCGGCGCCAGGTTGTCCTCATTGCCGGCGGGGCTGTGGAGCAGGGAGTCCAGGCTGTTGTCCGGCATCCGCACCGTGGCGGCGATGCCCTGGGGATTCTTGGTGTCCGCCAGTTTCCCCATGACCTTGCTGTCCACCAGGAACGTCTCCACGCTCTCCGAGGCGGCCAGGTTCAGCAGGTCGCCGCAGCGGCTCTCCTCGTCCTCCGTCACGAACAGACGGTCCACGCTGCCGTAGCGCAGGGCCTCCTCCACCGCCCGGAGCCCCTCCACCAGGAAGGTGCCGCTCTGGGTGCGGTATTTCTTCTGTTTCAGGCTGTGAACGTCTTTCACAAGCTGGTTGTTCACGCTGGTAATCTTATCCACGTTTCCTCCTGTATAAAAAAGAACCCGAACAGAGACTGTCCGGGTTCGTGCATTGCGAATTACAGAGCAGCTTTAGCGGTTTCAACCAGTTTGGTGAAAGCGGCTGCGTCGTTGATGGCCATGTCAGCCAGAACTTTTCTGTTCAGTTCGATGCCGGCTTTGCTCAGGCCGAAGATGAAACGGCTGTAGCTCATGCCGTTAGCGCGGGTTGCAGCGTTGATACGGGCGATCCACAGGTTGCGGAACTCGCGTTTTTTGGCACGACGGTCACGACGTGCGTACATCAGAGCTTTCATTACAGTCTCGTTAGCTTTTCTGAACTGAATGTGTTTAGCTCCGCGGTAACCTTTTGCTAATTTCAGAATGTGTTTATGACGACGATGAGCGGTTACGCCCACTTTAATTCTTGCCATGGTATGGTCTCCTCCTTAAATTTCAGTCTTATGCGTACGGTAACATTTTAGCTACGCGTTCATGGTCAGTTTTGTGAACCAGAGCTGCCTTACGCAGATTTCTCTTACGGGCAGGAGATTTGTGTTCAAGAATGTGGCTTCTGAAAGCTTTACCACGTTTGAATTCACCAGTTGCGGTTTTTTTGAAGCGTTTAGCTGCGCTTCTGCGGGTTTTCATCTTAGGCATGATACATCCTCCTCAAATTATTTCTGTTTGGGCGCGCAGAACATGGTCATGTTGCGGCCTTCCATTTTGGGTTTCTTTTCTACAACAGCCAGATCGCCGAGCTCCTTGGCCATTCTATTGAGCAGCACTTCGCCCAGTTCGGGATGGCTCATCTCACGGCCACGGAACATGATCGTGACCTTCACTTTGTTGCCGTCCTCCAGGAACCGTACTGCGTTTCTGAACTTAACGCCGAAGTCATGGTCCTCAATACCGGGACGCAGCTTCACTTCTTTGACATCGTAAACTTTCTGCTTCTTGCGAGCTTCTTTTTCACGTTTCTGCTGCTCATAGCGGTATTTACCATAATCCATAATCTTGCACACGGGGGGACGACCCTGAGGGGCGATCTCCACCAGATCCAAGTGCCGTTCCAGCGCTACGTGATAAGCATCACGACCGGACATCACACCAAGCTGCTGGCCATCTTCACTAATCACGCGTACTTCCCGTGCCCGGATTTCTTCGTTGACGCGTAAGTCTCCTTTGCTAATAGCAAGTCACCTCCAAAAAACTGAAAAATACATAACATATAAATAAAAAACGCGGGCAGAAGATATTCTACCCGCGCAAAACAAATCGATATCCAACCCTGTCGAGCTATGGCCGCAAGGTGAGAAGCGGGTGGCTTCTGCTTTGTTACTGAACAATCATACCACGGATAGACATTCCTGTCAAGCCGCAGTGATGACTT
Source organism: uncultured Negativicutes bacterium (assembly GCA_937926555.1). Lineage (GTDB taxonomy): Bacteria > Bacillota > Negativicutes > Acidaminococcales > Acidaminococcaceae > Succiniclasticum. Next base: position 7,392 of record CALAZX010000242.1, read on the forward strand.
TCATTCAAATATGCTACTATTATATCCTTTTGCGGGAGGATGTCAACAGGGAAAT
>CALAZX010000243.1 GCA_937926555.1 uncultured Negativicutes bacterium
CGCTGGTTCTCCCGCATGGCCGCGGCGCACTCCCTGTCCCGGCGCGCGGTGATCTCCAGCAGCTTGGCCTGGGAACGGTTGGCCAGGTACTCCTTGATATCCTTGATGGGGATGTCCAGCTTCCGCAGGTTCACGATGATCTCCAGGTCCAGGTACTGCTGGATGGAGTAGTGGCGGTAACCGTTTTCAGCGATGAAATCCGGGGACAGCAGGTGGATCCGGTCGTAATACAGGAGGCTCTGCTTGGAGACCCCGTACATGGAGGCCAGCTCCCCCGCGGTGAAGTAATTCTCTTTTTTCAGCTTCTCTTTCGTATTATTATCCATAATCAGTCCTCTTTGCCTTGACCATACAATCAGTATATAGTTTAATATAGATATGTTATCAGCTCAACGTATCATTAAGTATGCGGTGATTTTTCCAATCACCTTCTGATTATACCACAACCAAGGAGGATATAGATGAAAAAGATAGCGATTTACGGAAAAGGCGGCATCGGCAAATCCACCACCACCGCCAATGTCTCCGCCGCCCTCAGCGAGAAGGGCCTGAAAGTGTGCCAGATCGGCTGCGACCCCAAGAACGACTCCACCCGGCTGCTGCTGGGCAAGATCTGCAAGGAGACGGTGCTGGACGCCGTGCGGGACCATGACGAGGTGAAGGTGGAGGATATCGTCCATACCGGCTACAACGGCATCAAATGCGTGGAGGCCGGCGGACCGGAACCTGGCGTGGGCTGTGCGGGCCGCGGCATCATCGTGGCCCTGGAGAAGCTCCAGAGCCTGGAGGTGATGGACGGGGAGGACGTGATCCTCTACGACGTGCTGGGTGACGTTGTCTGCGGCGGTTTCGCCGTGCCCATCCGTGAAGGCTACGCCACGGACATCTACGTGGTGTCCTCCGGGGAACTGATGAGCCTCTACGCGGCCAACAACATCGCCAAGGGCATCAAGCGCTTCGCCATGCGCGGCGGCGTCCGTCTGGGCGGCATCATCGGCAACAGCCGCAACACCCCCAACGAGAAGGAGCTCCTGGAGGAGTTCGCCCGTCGCCTGAACACGAAACTGGTGGCTTTCATCCCCCGGAACGTGATTGTCAACGAGGCGGAGAACCGGAGACAGACCGTGCTCCAGTACGCCCCGGAATCCGACCAGGCGGCCATCTACCGCAACCTGGCGGACTACATCACCACCAACGAGGACCTGTCCGTGCCCACGCCCATGACCTTCGACCAGCTGGAGGAGCTGGTGGCGGAATTCGGCGTCACGGACTGACCATCGACATATTATTGAGGAAAGAAAAGGAGACATCGGATCATGACCGTAACCACTAAACGGTTCATCAGCAGCCGGAAAAGCTGCAGCTGCAGCATGCCGGGCGTCTGGCGGGCCGTGGCCTATATGACGGGCGCCGTGGTGATCTTCCACAGCCCTAGGGCCTGCGCCCATATCGCCCGGACCATGGACATCAACTCCCACTACCGCACCATGGCGGAATCCATGCGGGAGGACCTGCCTACCGTGCCCCTGCTCAGCAGCCAGCTGGAGGAGAAACACTCCATCTTCGGCGGCGGGGACCGGCTGGACAGATGCATCGACTTCGCGGTGAAGGAGTACAAGCCGGAGCTGCTTGTCATCGCCTGCTCCTGCCTGGCCGGCGTCATCGGCGACGACGTGCTGGCGGTAGCGGCGGACGCCGAGCGGAAATACGGCATCCCGGTGCTGGCCTCGGAGAGCTGCGGCTTCCTGGACGGCGAGTACTACCAGGGATATTTCGAGATCGCCTCGAAACTCATGGACCGCTATTTCAAGCCTCAGGAGAAGGAGCCGGGAACGGCGCTCCTGGTGGGTGACAACGGCGGCCCCTGGGGCACCTACGCCCGGGAGACCACCCGGATGCTGGAGGCCATGGGGGTGAAAGTCCTGGGACAGTTCCCCGGCTACGTGCCGGTGAAGGACCTGCCCTCCCTCACACGGGCGGAGACCGCGGTGATCCTGGGAGGACGGGGCTACACACGGAAAGAGATGACGGAGCTGGGGAACCGCTTCGCCGATGAGTACGGCATGAAAGTCATGCAGGAGGAGTTCCCCGTGGGCTGGAGCCACACCCTGCTGTGGATCGGCGCCATGGGCCGGCTACTGGGCAAGGAGAAAGAGGCGGCGCTGGTGCGGCAGCAGGAGGAGGAGCGTTTCGCCAAGGCCGTGGAGAAATACCGCACCGTGACGGAAGGGAAGAAAACCGTGGTCTGCATCGCCAGACTGCTGATGTACTTCCACCCCGCGGCCGTCATGGAGACCATCAGGAATCTGGGGCTGGACCTGACCGGCGTGGTGTTCCTGGATGTCTACGACGAGAAATCACGGAAAGAGATGGAGGACGCCGTGCGGTCCCTCACCGACGCGCCTTTCTACAATGCGTCGGAGGCGGACGGCCTGCTGAAGGAGGCGGATGTGGTGCTGACCACCCATGAGCTGGCGGACCGGAGCCTGCGGCAGATCTTCCTGCCCATGCTGCCCCTGGTGGGCGCGGCGGGGGAGACCCGTTTCATGGAGACCATCTACCGTGTACTGAAAAGCAAAATCTGCCGGGGAGGTGTGATTTATGTCTGATACGCCCTGGGGCGACATCTGCAACCGGGTGGACAGCTGCGCGCTGTCCGGCGCCGCGGCTTTCTTCGCGGGGATCCCGGGGGCGGAGATACTGGCCAACGGACCGCTGTGGTGCTACTTCTACGCGCTGCGGCGGCTGGAACATACGGAATACAACATGGCGGACCGTTTCCACGGGTCGCAGCCTGACAACAACGCCATCGTCTACGGCACGGAGTCCTTCCTGACGGAGACGGTGCAGCGCCTGGTGGACACCGGGCACAAGCCCTCCGTCCTCTTCGTGGAGAACAGCTGCTCCATCAGCCTCATCGGCGACGATGTGGACGGCATCCTGCGGAAGATGGACCTGGACTTCCCCACGGTGGCCATGGACTGCGGCGGCCTTACCGGCGGTTTCGCCGAAGGCTGGCGCAAAGCCTGCCTGACCCTGCTGAAGAAGGTGGGGGCGGAGCGGATGGAAGCCCGTCCCGCCACGGTGAACCTGATCGGCCTCACCGACTACTACTTCAACGGGGAGGCGGACCGGAAAGAAATCGTCCGCCTGCTGGAGCGCAGCGGCTACGAGGTCAACGTGATCCCCGGCTGCGCC
>CALAZX010000244.1 GCA_937926555.1 uncultured Negativicutes bacterium
CCCGGGCCACCGCCAGCGGCTCCTCCCTCACATCCTCCCTGTCGCCGCCGCTCCACCAGGCCAGCAGGGCGCAGACACCCACACTGGCTGTCACCAGCAGCAGCTTCCACTTGCTTCTCTTTTCCATATGAGCCTCCTTTTCCGGCTCATATACCATGCGTCCAGGCGGTATATCCAAGGATTTCCCCATAGAAAAACGGAGACCCGGCTCAGCCGGATCTCCGTAAAAGGGCGGACTCAGCCAAGGTCTTGGCGGAATCCTGTCTTATGTATTTCTTATTTCACCACGATGTTCACCAGGCGGCCGGGAACAGCGATGACTTTCACCACGTTCTTGTCGCCGATGAGCTCTTTGATGCGGTCCTCAGCCAGCGCCAGTTTCTCCAGTGCGGCTTTGTCAGCGTCGGCGGGTACAACCAGGCGGTCACGCACTTTGCCGTTGATCTGGAGAACGATCTCCACGCTGTCCACTTTCATGGCTTCCTCGTCATATTCCGGCCAGGGCTGGTCGTGAACGCTGCAGTTCTTGTCGATGCAGCCGTCCCACAGCTCGTCGGTGATATGGGGAACGAAGGGAGAGAGCATCAGCAGCAGGTCGGTCACGGTCTCACGCAGCAGGCCGGCATGGTACTCTTTCTTGGCGTCCTTGTAAGCGTACATGGCGTTCACCAGTTCCATCAGGCCGCTGATGGCGGTGTTGAAGTTGAACCGGGTCTCGATGTCGTTGGTCACCTTCTTGATGGTGGTGTGGAGCACTCTGCGCAGCTCGCGGTCCGCGTCGTCCAGCTCCTTGGGATCGTATGCGTCCACTTTTTCCCGGATCAGCTCCTGGAAGTGGTATACGATACGCCAGATACGGTTCAGGAAACGGAAGCTGCCGTCCACGCCCTGGTCGCTCCATTCCAGCTCGCGCTCGGGAGGAGCGGCGAAGAGGATGAACAGACGGGCGGTGTCGGCGCCGTATTTCTTCAGGATCTCCTCGGGGGAGACAACGTTGCCGATGGATTTACTCATCTTGGCGCCGTCTTTGATAACCATGCCCTGGGTGAGCAGGTTCACGAACGGCTCGTTGTAGTCCACCAGGCCGGCGTCCCGCAGCACTTTCAGGAAGAAGCGGGAGTACAGCAGATGGAGGATGGCGTGCTCGATGCCGCCGATATACTGGTCAACCGGGCCCCAGTACTGGTTCAGCTTCTTGTCGAAAGGAGCCTTGTCGTTGTGGGGATCGGTGAAACGCAGGAAGTACCAGGAGGAGCACAGGAAGGTGTCCAGGGTATCGGTCTCACGCACTGCGGGGCCGCCGCATTTCGGGCAGGTGCAGTGGTAGAAGCTCTCGGCAGTCTCCAGCGGGGATTTGGCCTCGGACTCGAACTGTACCTCGTCGGCTTCCGGCAGCTGTACCGGCAGCTGTTCCTCGGGAACCAGCACTTCGCCGCACTTGTCGCAGTATACGATAGGAATCGGGCAGCCCCAGTAACGCTGACGGCTTACCAGCCAGTCGCGGAGCTTGTAGTTGACGCGGCGTTTGCCCACGCCCAGCGCCTCGATCTCGTCCATGACAGCCTTCATGGCGTCGGTATTGGTCATGCCGTCGAACTTGCCGCTGTTCACCATGATGCCTTCGCCCTCGTAGGCTTCGGTCATGTCTTCCAGTTTCAGCGGGTTGTCTTTCGGCTGGATTACCAGGATTTTCGGGATATTGTATTTCTCGGCGAACATCCAGTCGCGGGAATCATGGGTGGGAACGCCCATTACCGCGCCGGTGCCGTAATCATACAGCACGTAGTTGGTGATCCAGATCTGCACCTTGTGGCCCATCAGCGGATGTACGCAGTCGAAGCCGGTGTACATGCCGATCTTCTCGGAAGTGCTGGAGGAGCGCTCGATGTCGGAGATGTTGCGCACTTTGTCGCAGAATGCGCGGAGCTCCGCCTCGTTGGGATTGCCTTTCAGCATTCTCTCCACCAGGGGATGTTCCGGAGGAACAACCACGAAGGTCACGCCCTGGATGGTGTCCGGACGGGTGGTGTATACCGGCAGCTTCTCGCCCAGCTCGGGGATGTCGAAGCTGAATTCCAGACCCTCACTGCGGCCGATCCAGTGTTCCTGCATCACTTTTACAGGTTCCGGCCAGCCCTTCATCTCGTCGGATTCCAGGTCTTTCAGCAGCTCGTCCGCATAGTCAGTGATCTTGAAGAACCACTGGGACAGCTGTTTCTTGTGCACCTCGGTCTTGCAGCGCCAGCACTTGCCGTTCTCAACCTGCTCGTTGGCCAGTACCGTGTTGCATTTGTCACACCAGTTCACAGCGGACTCTTTCTTCACGGCCAGGCCGCGTTTGTAGAAGAGCTCGAAGAGCCACTGGGTCCATTTATAGTAGTCAGGCAGGCAGGTGGTGATCTCCCGGTCCCAGTCGTAGGACAGGCCCAGTTCCTTCTGCTGCTTGGTCATACGCTCGATATTCTCCAGGGTCCATTTTTTCGGCGGGATGCCGTTCTGGATGGCGGCGTTCTCGGCAGGCATGCCGAATGCGTCCCAGCCCATGGGATGGAGCACGTTGAAACCTCTCATGGTGCGGAAACGCGCCACTACGTCACCGATGGAGTAGTTGCGCACATGGCCCATATGTAGATTGCCGGAAGGATACGGGAACATCTCCAGTACATAGGATTTCGGTTTATCCTTGTCTGCTTCTCTCTTAAATGTCTTGTTGTCTTCCCAATACTTCTGCCATTTTGCTTCTATGGCATGGGGTGCATACTTTTCTTCAATCATCTTCTAACCTCCCAGATTTGATTAACATAGGTGCACTAAATAGATATTTACATACGATTATACATTTCCTGTTTCAATAAGTCAATTTTCCAAACCCTTATGAAATGTAGCTTTTCAAGGGCTTTTCTTTCGTTTTTCCAGCCTTTCCCGTTCATATATATTTATCAAAACATCTTTTTGACGTATATTTTCGCACATAGTGTAACAAATAGTACAACAAAGAGGAAATCTCCACCTCTTTTTCTTCCCCCTGCCACCGCGAAATCCCTTTTCATAAGCGGAAATCCCACAAAAAAGATTAAAAGATTTTTAACTTCCTCTCTTCCCTCTCCCTTTTCTGTTACGAATGGAATACTTGGGGAAGAATTTCTCGGATTTACAACTGTTTTATATCATGATAAGATAAAATTCCTGCGCCCCGTCACCGGGACTCCGGGCGGATTCCAGAGAAAATCCCCCTGCCGGCGGCAAGAGCGGGACGGAAACCGGGATACTGTTTCCCGGCTCCATGTGATAAGATAATGGGGAGAGGACGGACCGTTTTACGGACAGCATCGTCCAGGCCCCTCCCTCTCCGCGAAACTGTTTTTTACGAGTGTTTTATAGAAAAGGACGGATATCATGCACATCTACGCAATCGGCGACCTCCACTTCTCGGGCAGTCCGCCCCGGAAACCCATGGATGTTTTCGGCGACCACTGGACCGGACACCGGGAACGGGTCATGGAACACTGGCGCGCCACGGTGGCACCGGAGGACCTGGTGATCATCTGCGGCGACACCTCCTGGGCCATGCGGATCCCCGAGGCCAAAGAGGACCTGGACGCCATCGCCTCCCTTCCCGGCCGGAAAGTCATCATCCGCGGCAACCACGACTACTGGTGGGCCAGCGTGAAGAAGATGACCACCGCCACGGAGAACGCCTTCTTCTTCATCCACAACAATTACTACCCGGTGGATGACCGGACCGCCATCTGCGGCTCCCGGGGCTGGCTCACTCCGGAATGCGAGAACTTCGACCCGGAGAAGGACCCCGACATCATCCGCCACGAGGTCCTGCGGATCAGGGCCTCTCTGGACGCCGCCCGGAAGGACGGCTACGAGGACATCATCCTGGCCCTCCACTACCCTCCCTTCTACAGCGAGGAGGAGAACACACCCTTCAAGGAGATCATCGACGAGTACGGCATCCGCACCTGCATCTTCGGCCATGTCCATGGCGAGGCCGGAGCCGACGCCATCTTCCAGGGCGAGCGGGACGGCTGCACCTATACCCTGGTGTCCTGTGACACCCGTGATTTCACCCCCGTTCTGGTGCGTTGAGAAAAAATCCTGGATTTTTTCAAAAAAGGTGTTGACAAGGTCCCCCGTTTTCGGTATACTAACGTTGTTGCTGATGAACAAAGCAACACTGAAGTGACTCCGTAGCTCAGCTGGATAGAGCGTTTGACTACGAATCAAAAGGTCGCAGGTTCGAATCCTGCCGGGGCCACCACTGACATTCAACCGCTTACTTCGGTAAGCGGTTTTTTATTTTCCCTTTATTTCTCCGGATGATTTTCTGTCCTGTTTTTAGCCGGCAGATTTTCCGCTATCCGGATTCCAGACTTTCCCCGCCGGATTTTTCCGCGGGTTATTTTTTTGCCCCGTTCCGCTCCATGGTCTATAATAGATAGAAAACAAGACAAATGAGGTGTTCTGATGAAAGCAGTTATTACACGGGTAACGGAAGCAAGTGTGGAAATTGAAGGCAAGATCACGGGACAGATCGGCAAAGGCTATCTGGTCCTGCTGGGCGTAGGCCCCGAGGATACCGAGGAGATCACGGAGAAACTGGCTGAGAAAGTCATGAACCTCCGCGTCTTCGAGGACGAGGCCGGCAAGATGAACCTGAACCTGGAGCAGGTGGAAGGCCAGCTGCTGGTCATCTCCCAGTTCACCCTCTACGCGGACCTGAAGAGCCGCCGCCCCGGTTTCTCCAAAGCGGCGAAACCCTCCCTGGCCAACCCTCTCTACCAGCACTTCATCAAGACCTGCCGGGCAAAAGGCTTCCATGTGGAGGAAGGCGAGTTCGGCGCCGACATGAAGGTCTCCTCCATCAATGACGGTCCGGTGACCCTCCTGTTCGACACGGACCAGCTGTAATCCCGGTCCGGGCATATGCCGGCGGCAAACCGGCCCACCACAATCCCATACAGACATGAAAAAAGCACTTTCTGCGCCATCATGCACGCAGAAAGTGCTTTTCTTGTCGAGGATGTTTATATGCTTACAGATTGTGAACTACATCAATGATAGTTCCGTCTCTGTATTCCACAAGCCCGCATATCTCTTCTTTATGTTCAATCCGGTTTTCCGGACCAGCCAGCTTCTTCGCCTTCTCTCTCAGATCTTCTATGGACCAGAGAGGCAATTTAAGGTTCCCGGACAACCGTTCCAGCAAATCCTCCCGTTGGGGATTCACCGCTACGCCATAATCCGTCACCAGGATATCTACGGTGCTGCCAGGAGTCACACAAGTAGTGACGTGATCCAGCAACATCGGCAGTCGTCCTCTCAGCAAAGGCATGGTAATCACCGTCAACTTTGCTCCCGCTGCCGAATCAGGATGCCCACCAGGTGCCCCCAGCAAACGTCCATACGAATCCGTCAGCACATTGACATTGAAATCCACATCAATTTCCGTAGCGCTAAGGACAGTGAAATCCAGTAGGTCCACATAAGGAGACTTCACAAAAGGATTGGCATAGTCTGACACAGATATCTCCTGATGCTTCGGATTATCCCGTAGAGAGGCGATTGCCCTCAAGTCAAAATCCTGCGGGTCGAAGAATGTCTCTATCAGCCCTTCTTCCAGCATATCCACATGGAATCCGGATACGCCTCCCACACCTGCAGCCGCCGTGTAGTTTTTCTCCCGCATCAGCTCCCTTATGTAGGAAGCGGTGGAGATGGCAATACCGCCACTACCAAACTGGAAAATCATGTTATCGTGAAAATACGGAGTGGCTGCAATCACCTCGGCCGCATATCTGGCGATCACCAGCTCGGCAGGACTCTTGCTCACTCTGATGGAACCGGTGGCAATACCACGCGGATCTCCAATACATTCGACTTCTGTGATGAAATCAACCTGTGTCTGGGGAATGCTCACATAATCGAGAGGTTTCTCAACCAGATTGTCTGTCACGGCCACTACATGAGCCGCGTGGGCCGCATCCGGCATCGCATAGCCCAAAGATCCGCACGCTGAATCCCCATCCACACCATTTATATTTCCATATATATCACAGCATGGTGCTGCGATAAATGCTACATCTATCTTCAGCTCGCCACTCTCGATAGCTCGCGCCCGACCTCCATGGGATCGGAAAATAGCGAGATCTTTCAAATTGCCGCCTTGGACATATTTTCCCAGATCTCCTCTGCATCCGCTAGTATCAATCGCAGTGATAACACCGGCTTTGAAAAAAGGTAACAGGCAATCCTGCACCTTGCTCAGTGAACTAGCCGACAAGGTCAGGTCCCGGATCCCTTTCTCAGAGATTTTCTCCAACACCCGGCGCATGACCTGGTCTCCATTCCGCAACGCATGGTGGAATGAGATAGTCATGCCATCCTTCAGTCCCACGGCATCCAGAATGTATTCCATACTGCGGACCTTTGTATCGGATTTCCGGCCCGCAATTCCTACAGCTGCTTTTTTCCCGGCCCATCTTGTCTTCGCCAGCAATCGCTCTAAGTTGTCCGGTATCATTGTACCGCCACCTCCTTATTCCTCCAGAGACGCTAAGAGTTCTTTCGCCCTGATTACTACAGGCATGTCCACCATCTTTCCGTTCAATGCTACGACACCTGAAGCATTCCGCATAGCCTCTTCATACACCCGCACCACGTCTCTCGCATGGGCAATCTCTTTTTCCGTCGGCGTATAGACAGAATGAATCAGGGGAATCTGATTGGGGTGGATACAGGATTTACCTGCAAAGCCCATTTGTTTACCACGGCGCACATCTTCCAGAAACGCCTCTTCATCCGCAAAATTGCTGTTCACATAGTCCGCAGGCATCACCCCGGCAGCATGGGCGCTCAAGGAAATATAGTTTCTCGCAAAAGCCAGCTCCTCGCCATTCTCACTTCTTTTCATGCCCATATCCGCGCAGAAATCTTCTGCTCCAAGCCCCACAGCGATAACACGGGTCGATGCTTTGGCGATATTGAACGCATTATAAACACCGAGCGCGGTCTCAATAGTGGCGACAATCTTGATTTTACCGACTTCCAGTCCAAGCTCTTTCTCCTTCCGGGTAAGAATCTCATCGATTTTGATGATATCCTCCGCCTTCTCCGCTTTGGGGACTCTCAGGAAATCAGGACACAGAGGTACTACACACTCCATATCCTCCTCAAAATAAGGGGTATCCATCGGATTGATGCGGATACCGATCACCGCATCGGGACGATGCTCCTGCAAAAAACAGGAAATCAGATCTCTGGCGGCATCTTTCTCATAAACAGATACGGAATCTTCTAAATCGTAAATAATGCTATCCGCACCGTATATCTCAGCTTTAGCAATTTTTTTCGGAGAGTTTCCCGGAACAAAAAACATCGTTCTCAATTTATTTTTCATCGGTAGCTCCTTTCAAGGCTCTTTTCACGGCAGTATGCATACGACCGCGGATGGCAAATCCCCAAGCCCCTCTATCACGTACATCTACAGTCGCTCCCTGGATATCATAGATATCAAGTACCGCATTGACATCTGACAGGATTGACTGGCTGAACTTTTTCTCCACAGAACTTTCAATGCTGATTTCACGTTTCCCGCCTTGCAGGACAACTTCCACCAGAACATCTCCCTTGCCATCTGTTCCGGCTACACCTTTTCTGCTCATCATAAAACTGCCTCCTCCCTATTTCAGGTAACTGTAGAAAAACGCTACGAACATGCAGATTCCGGAACAGGCCGATGCCCACGGGTAAAGAATTTTCTTGGCATCTACAATCAGATGCGCATTTACTGTGAGAATCGAATAGAACTGTACCAGAATCAAGACGACACCAATCAGAAAGAATAGTGGCATCGTGATCTGGAAAATCATCATAAGGCTATTCTTCAATGTTGTCTTCATATCATCAACCTCCAATAACAGGTATAATTCTGCACATAATCAAAATCGCGATCAGCATAGTCGGGAAAACATAATACAGGAGAATCGGCTTGAAAATTTTTGACGGATCCTCCAGCCCGGATATACCACTTGCGATATACAGCGGTGCTGCATTCGGAGGAATCGCACCCTCATTGGAAATGAGGTTCAGGAATGCGACACAGCATACTACCGGGGGAAGACCGATAGAACGGAGAGCTGCATATACCGCCGCCCCCAATGCACTGGTCGTCGCAGTCCCCGAGAAAGGACCATCCATCATTGTAATCAGCACAGCGATGACAAGGATAACAAGTAACGGAGAATAGGCTCCCAGATGAGTAAAGATATTTTTGACTTCGTTCGTCATACCCAGCATGTTTAAAACACCAGATGCTGCAAAAGCCGTGAACAGAAGCATACCGACATCCGCATACCTGCCAATAGAGCCCTTCACGAAATCTTTCCAGCCGACCAGAGAATGGGGCAGGTATTTCCAGCCCTCAATCAATGTGAAAATCGACATGACAATAGGAATCCAGAGCACAATGGAAATAGACTTAGCCGCCTTTGGCACAATCGCATTCAAGTTCGCCTTCACCCATGCACCCGTAGGTCCCATAGTCACCAGCAACGGAATCAGCACGCCCAGGAAAATCAGCAAGGATGAGCCATTCTCGCGCAAAGCCTGTGAGAACGGCATGATTTCAGACTTGTCGACCGCTTTCAGCCCGTCTTTCTTCGCAAAAATATAAATAACACAGAGTCTGTACATGAGAACAATAAACGCCGCACCTAACAAAGCGACATACAGTTCTCCCGGTGCCACTTCTTTCTCAATACTGGCCATGCCGAGAAGCAGAAGCATTGAGGTGGACGGAGGGAAAATCATGCCCATGCCGGCATTACCTGCGCAAATCAACGTGGCCCGTTCAGTGGTCCACCCCGTCCGTTTCATCCAAGGAATGGTGATAGAGCCAACAGCGGCAGCGTTGCCGGAACCGGAGCCGGATACCATGCCAAAAAGTGCCGACCCGATTGTCGATACATAACCACTGCCACCAGGAAGTTTTCCGATGATACTGTTCAGAATGTTCACCAACCGCATGATGACACCGGTCTTTTCCATCAGATACGACATGAACACGAAGCACATGGCCGCATAGACTACTTCTGCATGGATGCCATACCGGAAGCTCTTGACCATCACATCTTTCACTGAGAACTTGGAGAATACCCCCGCCACCACGACGATGAGGAGATAGGCCCACATCATAGCCTCAGATGCTCTCCGCTTGAATCCCACATTGAGAATCAAGATGATTGCCACATATAGAACTAACGAGAATATACCTAGCCCAATCATATCCAACATAATTCAACACTCCTTTCGTTTTGCGTCAGCAGGGCTTTGCTTATCTTAAGTGTACCGAAGACAACAATAAAAATATAATAGTTAAACGTTATAGCATTATTAAGTATATTTATTCCAAAAAAACAACCTCCGTCAGCCGTATTTGATTCGACTGCCGGAGGCGGTATCGTAGAGAGATATTATGGAGACAGGAAATCATTGAACTTACTGTCAATAATGAACTCCTTGAAACGTTTCAGTAATTTATGCGATATATTTTCATTTTTGTAAATCAGCCAGCTATGACGCTTGATTGGCTTGTTATCCTTTCCTTTCAAGAGATACCAGTAGATATCCTCATTCTCCGCCAGGACAATAGTCGGTAGAAAACCAAAACCATTACCGGCAAACACCATTTTCTTACAGACCTCCAAGCTGCTGACCAGCACATCAATCTTAGGTGGCCGTTTATAATTCTCATCCCACCACAAATCCAACAACTTCAAGTAATACCAGTCAGTCGTGTAAGAGACACGGCTCATCTCCGGCAGATCCTTCATATCGAAAGCTGTGGTAGAGGCTGCGGCGATATAATCTGTAGTCAGCAGATTCCGCTCTTTCGCATCCCACCCAAAATCATTCCTCAAAAAACCAAAATCTATTTTATTGTCCTTTGCCAATGCGATCACCTGACTGCTGGGAGCGACAGTGACCTCTATATAGATATCAGGATATTCTTTCTTGAACTCCCGGATTATCCCTGGAAGATAGTACTCGCATATGATGTTGGGCGCAGCAATACGCAGCAGCCCCATGTTCTTCTCATCAATAACAGCAATCCGCTTCTTCAGATTGTCAAACTCATCAATCATCTCATCAGCGAAATTCGCCACTTCCAGACCGGTCTGGGTCAGAAGCACCCCTTTGTTACTGCTCTGTATCAGTGAGGTGTTCAGCTCTTTTTCTATCTCCTTGATACGCATCGTAAGCGCAGGCTGAGAAATAAAAAGAGCTCTGGCCGTGCGGGTGACATTTTTGAATTCGCGCAGATATTTGATTATCAGAAAATCTCTCTCATTCATTATTTACTCCTGTCTACCGGGTCATTTCTTTTCCTTCCGATTCAGTGACACGAACAATAAAGATGTTTCTATTATATCATAAAATACTTTTCACGGGCCTGTCATGAAAAAAGCACTTTCTGCGCCATCATGCACGCAGAAAGTGCTTTTCTTGTTGAGGGGTCTGCGGTGGATCCGTCAAACGGCCGGACAAGCCGTTCTCTCCTCCGCTTCATGAATCAGATTTGCCAGACTGTCAACCCTTATAATCCCAGCAGGGCGTCCAGTTTCGCTTTGTCGAAGCTTACTACGAAGTCTTTGCCGTCGATGGTGGTCACCGGCACGATCAGGTCGCCGGAGATGCGCAGGCATTCTTCTCTGTCTGCTTCGCTATGCTCGATGTTGTGCTCTTCGTAAGCCACATTGTTCGCTTTCAGATATTTTTTCACTTTGTCGCACCACGGGCAGGTGGTGATGGAATAAACTTTTACCATATTATTTCTCCTCCTTGAGTTTAGTGAGATATTTCTCGGCCAGCAGCGCAGCGGTAGTGCCATCAGCGGCAGCCGTGGTCAGCTGGCGGATTTCCTTTTCACGCACATCGCCTGCGGCGAATACGCCGGGGATGTTGGTGCGGCAGTCTTCCCCTGCCAGGATGCGGCCACCCTCGTCCATGGTGATCTGACCTTTGAACAGAGAGGTGTTGGGGATTACGCCGATGTTGACGAAAATACCGTCCACGTGAAGTTCTTCCGTGGTGTCGGTGTCTTTATGGTGAACCACGATGGTCTCCATCTTCCCATCGCCCTTGAGGGCTTTGATCTCCGTCTCCAGCATGACTTCCGCTTTCGGGTTGTCATAGAGACGGTCCTGGGAAACCTGGTCGGCACGGAGCTGGGACCGGTGGATCAGATACAGTTTGCTTGCATACTTGGTCAGGAAGTTGGCTGCGTCCACAGCGGCGTTGCCACCGCCCATGACGGCGATCACCTTGTCCTGATACATATGGCCGTCGCAGAGTTCGCAGTAATGGACGCCACGGCCCGCATATTTCGCTTCCTCGGGAAGCGGCAGTTTCCGGCGGTTCATGCCGGATGCGATGATGACAACGTCGGTCTCGTAGATATGGCCTTCCGTCTCCACAATCTTGGGGGATACGGTCAGGTCCACTTTCTCGATGGAATCGAACTCGTCCACCACAGCGCCGAAGTTCTCAGCCTGCTGCTGGACGGTGGCCATCAGGTCGCCGCCTTTGACGGAGACGAAACCGGGATAGTTCTCGATGCCGGTGGCATTGGCGATCTGGCCGCCCACCAGGGCGTTCTCCAGCACCAGCACATCCATATTCATGCGGCCTGCGTACAGTGCCGCGGTAAGGCCGGCGATACCGGCGCCGATGATGATGATATCTTTCTTGACTCTAGTCTTTGCCATGTCATCCCTGCTTTCTCTATTTCTGAATCGTCCGGCTCCCGCCTCCCAACGGGAGCGCACGAATCAGTGTTGGTATTTCTTGATGTAGTTTTATCGCTACTCTTTCATTTTATAGTAAGATACTAAGAATTGCAACAGCCTAACTGTGAAACAAATGCAAACTAAAACTCCCGGCGGCGCCGGATACACCAGCCTCCCGCCGGGAGCGGAATCTCTCAGTCCATATCAGGGACAGCCGGTGGGAGCCTTCACCGTGTCGTTCTTCACGGCCTCGCCGATACGGCGGCCGTAGGCCCTGCAGTCAGCCAGGTTATCCTCGGTGGGCACCCAGTTGCAGCGGAGCCCGTCCTCCAGGATCTCGAAGCCCGCTTTGGCCAGCCATTCGGAAAGCTTCTTGGCGGCCTCGCCGCTCCAGCCGTAGCTGCCAAAGGTGGCGGCTTTCTTCCCCTTCACTTTCATCCCCTGGACCATCTCCATGATGCCGCTGATGGCATAGGAGAAGCCGTTGTTGATGGTGGGGGATCCCACCAGCACCGCTTTGGAGCGGAATACTTCCGTGACGATGTCGTTCTTGTCGTGCTTGGACGCGTTGAACAGGGTCACCACGGTGTCCGGATCCGTCTCCCGGATGCCTGCGGCGATGTTCTCCGCCATCCGGCGGGTGGAGTTCCACATGGTGTCGTAGACGATGGTCACCCGGTTCTCCTTGTAGTTGTCGGACCACTCCAGATAGTTCCGCACAATCCGCAGCGGGTCGCCTTTCCAGATGGCGCCGTGGCTGGGGCAGATCATCCGGATGGGGAGCTGCATCCCCACAATCTCCTTCACCTTGCGGTGCACCAGCATGTTGAAGGGGCTGAGGATATTGGCGTAGTATTTCATGGCCTCACGCTGCACCAGCGCCTCGCACTGGTCCTCCACGTAGAGGCTCTCCGTGGCGAAATGCTGCCCGAAACCGTCGTTGCTGAAGAGGATGTTCTCCCCCGTCAGGAAGCTGAACATGGTGTCCGGCCAGTGGAGCATGGGCGCCTCGATGAAGATCAGCTTGGAATCGCCCAAGTCCAGCTCGTCGCCGGTCTTCACGTTGACGAAGTTCCAGTCCTGGTGGTAGTGGCCCCGCAGGATGGCCTCGCCGTTCTTCGTGCAGTAGATGGGCACGTCGGGGATCTCCCGCAGGAGCTCCGGCAGCGCGCCGCTATGGTCGATCTCGTTATGGTGCATGACGATGGCGTCGATCTCCTTCAGGTCGATCTCCCGTTTCAGCTCGGAGACGAACTCCTTGTCGAAGGGTTTCCACACCGTGTCAAGCAGTACGGTCTTCTTATCTCTGATGAGATAGGAGTTGTAGGAGGAGCCCCGTTTGGTGGAGAGCTCCCTTCCGTGAAAGTAAACCAGTTCCCAATCCACTTTACCGACCCAGGTGACCTTGTCGGTGATCCGCTTAGCCATCTTGCCCATTCCTCCTCTCCCGGCCGTCTTCGGCCGAGGAAATTATCCTGTCTTCAATTATACCATGCATTATCCGGGCGGAAAACAGTCTTTCACAGTATTTCTGTAGTGTTTCAGAAAATCCGTCTCCGACCTGTTTTCCGGCTCCCTGATACAGCAAAACCGCGGCCTGTGACAGCCGCGGTCCGCAAGTTCACGGCACCGCGCGTCACGGTTCCGCTCTTCTCAATTTTCTTTTGTGTTTCTCTGGCACTTCTCTATTCTGTCCGTTCCGCCGCTGTATGGCTTATTTCGCCAGGCAGCCGGTGTCCAGGTCGATCAGGCCCGCTGCATAGGGGGCGATCTCGTAAGGCTGGAAGATGAAGTGGATCTTGCCCTTGGCGTCCAGATAGTAGTTCTCGGGGAGAGACTTCAGTCCCTTGAACTCGTCGAAGATCACGTCCCGTTTCTCGAACAGGAGCTTCTTGTTGATGGCGTCCAGGGTCAGTTTCTTCTTGTCGGCCGGACGTACCAGGTCTTTCCATTTCAGCTCCTTGCCGGTGTTCATGTCGAAGGTCATGCCCTTCTTCACGTACATGGGATGAGCGGCGCCCTTGAAGTAGGAGTACATGTAGCTCATCACGCTGAAGTAGCGGCTGTCGTTGAGCTTGATGTCGTAGCCCACGTCCACGGCCTCCACGGAGCCCTTGGTCTTGCGCTCGAAATAGCGCTGGGCCTCCTCCTGTACCTCCTCGGCGATCTCCTCGCTGATCTTCTCGGCGGCCTTGCGGTTCTCCATCATCACCACGGGATAGCTGGTGGTGAGGACGAAGCCGTTGTCGTCAGTGCCCCACTGGCCCTTCACTGTATAGTAGAACGCGCCTGCGTCCGCCGGTGCGGCTGCGCTAGCAGTCTGCGGAGCGGGAGCGATGAACATCATGCCTGCCGCCAGACAGCCTCCCAGAAGCCCGGCAACCAATTTTTTCATTCTGCTGTTTTTTATCATGAGACATCCTCCTTAGGAAAATAGTGGTTCCCGCTCCGACACTCCCGGAGCGTTTCTGACCTCAGTCTAACTGAATTGTATGACAAAATATTGTCATTCCGTGATATTCCGGACAATTTTTATCAGCACCGTCCGGTTATCCGGAGCGGCCTCCCGGATTGGCACCGGAGAGCGCTCTCCCCCGTCTCACCGGCAAAGTGCCCACCGCGTTCACATCAGTGGCCGCAGATCGCCACGGAATCAGCCGCGGCGGTGTTTCTCGAAATAGGACAGGGCCACTTCCGGGAAGAGGATGTAGGAAAGCAGATCCTCCCGGCTCAGCCCGGTGAAGCCTTTCTCCTGCAGTTTCGCCCACATGGCGTCCAGCTGGGGCGCCAGGTCGTCGGCGGGACGGTGGTCGATCACCGGCTGGTCGCCGATGGCCAGCTTCCGCACCTCGGGGCTGATGGGGCCCGGAGTACGGCCGTAACGGCCGCGGATCAGGTCCTTCACTTCCATGGGGATCATCTTGTAGCGTCCCACAGCCACGTTCATCAGGGCCATGGAGCCTACAATCTGGCTGGTGGGGGTCACCAGCGGCGGATAACCCAGCTCCGCCCGTACTTTCGGCATCTCCTCCAGCACTTTGTCCAGACGGTCCTCGATGCCCATGGTCTTCATCTGGTTCATCAGGTTGGACAGCATGCCGCCGGGAATCTGGTAGGTCAGCACCTTGGGATTGATGGATGTGACGGGGTCCAGGTTGAACTCCCGGATGATCTTCCCTTTCACCGCCTTGAAATAATCCGCCAGGTCGTTGAGACGGTTCACGTCAAGCCCGGTCGCCCGGTCCGTCCCCTGGAGGGCGGCCACCAGCGATTCCGTGCTGGGCTGGGAGGTTGCGCCGGAGAACGGCGACAGCGCCGTGTCCACGATGTCCACCCCGGCCTCGATGGCTTTCAGGTAGCTCATCTGGGCCAGTCCGCAGGTGCAATGGGTGTGCAGCTCCAGCGGCAGGTCGATCTCCTCTTTCAGGGCCTTCACAAGCTCATAGGCCACATAGGGCGTGATCAGCCCCGCCATGTCTTTGATGCAGATGGAGTCCGCCCCCATGTCCACCAGCTGCCGGGCCAGTTTCAGGTAGTCCTCCGGCCGGGTGTAGGGGCTGACGGTGTAGATCAGGGTGCCCTGGGCGTGGGCGCCGGCCTTCTTGGCGGCGTCCATGGAGACTTCCAGGTTCCGCACATCGTTCAGGGCGTCGAAGATACGGATGATGGACACGCCATTCTCCACGCTGAGCCGCACGAACTCCCGCACCACATCGTCGGGATAATGGTTGTACCCCAGCAGGTTCTGCCCCCGCAGGAGCATCTGGATGGGGGTGTTCTTCAGGTGTTTCCTCAATGTCCGCAAGCGCTCCCAGGGGTCCTCGTCCAGAAACCGGAGGCAGCTGTCGAAGGTGGCGCCGCCCCAGGCCTCGATGGCGTGGTAACCCACCTTGTCCAAATCCTCCAGGACGGGGATCATGTCCCCGGTGCGCATCAGGGTAGCCACCAGGCACTGGTGGGCGTCGCGCAGTACTGTTTCGGTGATCTGTAAAGGTCTCTTTTCCATAATGCTCTCCTGTCGCTTACTTGCCTTGTCTTGCTGTTGTGATTCAGACTCCGCCGCCGGGATGAATCCGGGCACATGTGTCAGCGGAGGTATTTATCGATGGCCTCCTCGAAATCCGCCAGGCTCTCCTCCCCGCGGCCTTCCTGGAACGCGTGGATCACGCAGTGTTCCAGATGGTCCTTGAGGATGACTTTGGCGGTGTTGTCCAGGGCCTTCCGTACGGCGCCGATCTGGATCAGCACCTCCGGGCAGTCACGCCCGTTCTCCACCATGGTGCGGATAGCCCGCACATGGCCTTCTATCCGGGCCAGCCGGTTCAGCACCTGCTTGGTGTTGGCGTGGATATGCCCATGCCGTTCCGCCGCAGTCTCCGCGGCGTCGTGGTGATGATGGACCGCTGCCGTCTTCTTCTCCTTCTCCATGACTCTCTCCTCGATTTATCATTTTCCGCGCATTCCATTCCCCCATTCCGGGAAAATGTTACGCATCACTTTATCTGTATTATAATATTATACCATTAATTCCTACCTTCATAAAGGAAGATTCGGTGAACAGTGGGGCGCTGCCGCCCAGGGGCTTTTCCCCTTCCACGGTATTCCGCCCTTTCCCGGATTCCGTTCTTCCCCATATTCCATCCCCCTTCCGCTGTATAAATGCTATAATGGGAATGAATAA
>CALAZX010000245.1 GCA_937926555.1 uncultured Negativicutes bacterium
ATCCAGGCGGGGAAAGCCCTGGGCGAGGGGAAGAGCTGTGTCCTGACGGGACTGGACGGCACGGCCAAGGCGGTGTTCGCCGCGGCCCTGGACCGGAATCTGGGGGAGAAAGGCTCCCTGGTGTTCCTGGTCACCGGCCGTGACGCCATCCGGGAGTACCGGCAGACGCTGGCCTACCTGTATCCGGACCTGCCCATGCAGGAGCTGTATCCCACCAGCCTGCCCCGGGTCATGGCGGACAGCCGCAACCTGGAGGTCCGTGCGGGCCGTTCCGCGGCACTGCGGATGATCAGCGGGGAGAGCCGGGGCATCGTCTTCGTGACGGCGGAGGCCTGGCTCCAGAAACAGGCCCGGCCCTCGGCGGCATCCGCCCTGCGGCTGACCCTGTCCACCGGGCAGAAGGTGGACCAGATGGAACTGATAGAGAAGCTGGCCAACATGGGCTACGAGCGCACCGACGAGGTGGATGCCATCGGGCATTTCGCCGTCCGCGGCGAGATCCTGGACGTCTATCCCCTGGATGAGCAGAACCCGGTGCGGCTGGAATGGTTTGACGACGAGATTGACGGAATCCGTTTCTTCGACATCGACACGAAACGGTCCATTGAGAATATAGATGAGCTGAAGATCCCGCCCCTGCAGATCGGCGACGAGGAGGAGATTTTCGATGCGCCGCTGTCGGCCTACCAGGGCAAGGACACGCTGGTGTTCCTGGATGAGCCCCTGGGGCTGAAGGAGATGGCGGCCAATCTGTACCGGGAGGGGGAGAGCTACCGCAAGGAGCTGTTCACACCGGAGGAGCTGTGGCAGCAGGCGGCGGAGTCCCGCATCTGCGTGGTTTCCGCCCTGGAGCACAACGAGTTCCCCGAGGGGCTGCGTCTCCAGGTGCCGGTACGGAGGGCATCCTCCTACAACCGCAGCCTGGACCTGCTGGTGGAGGACCTGCAGAACCTGCTGGCAGGCGGCATCCGGCCCTACATCATGATGACCACGGCCATGAAGGCCCGGGGCACGATGGAGAGCCTGGACATGCGGGGCGTGCCCGCGGTATGCATCTGCGACGATCCGGAGCAGGACGACGCGGTGAACGTGGGCTTCGGCGAGCTGTTCAACGGTTTCCGGTTCTGGAACGAGAACTGGATCCTCCTGACGGAGAACGATATCTACGGACTGAAGCGGCGGCACCGTTTCCAGTCCAAGCATAAAGGCGCCCAGATCCAGTATTTCAAGGATATCAAGGGCGGGGACTTCGTGGTCCACGACATCCAGGGCATCGGCCGCTACGAGGGCGTGGAGACCATCGAGGTGGACGGCGTCCACCGTGACTACCTGCTGCTCCGCTATGCCGGCGACGACAAGCTGTACGTGCCGGTGGACCAGGTGGGCATGCTCCACAAGTATGTGGGCGCCGAGGGTGTGACGCCGCGGCTGTCCAAGATGGGCGGCAAGGACTGGAGCCGCATGAAGAAGCGGGCCTCCACGGCCATCACCCTGCTGGCGGAGGAGCTGCTGCGGCTCTACGCCAACCGCAAGATCACCAACGGCCACGCTTTCGGGGAGGATACCCCCTACCAGCACGAGTTCGAGGAGAAATTCCCCTATGAGGAGACCCCGGACCAGCTGAAGGCCATCGCCGAGATCAAGGCGGACATGGAGAAGCCCGTCCCCATGGACCGGCTCCTCTGCGGCGACGTGGGCTACGGCAAGACAGAGGTGGCCATCCGTGCCGCCTTCAAATGCGTCATGGACGGCAAGCAGGTGGCGGTGCTGGTGCCCACCACGGTGCTGGCCCAGCAGCATTACATCACCTTCACGGAGCGGATGGAGGCTTTCGGTCTGCGGATCGGGCTTCTGAGCCGTTTCTGCAGCCCCCAGGACACGAAGAAAGTGCTGGAGCGGCTGGAGGAGGGCCAGGTGGACATCCTCATCGGCACCCACCGGCTTCTCCAGGAGGACGTGACCTTCCGGGACCTGGGTCTGCTCATCATCGACGAGGAGCAGCGCTTCGGTGTGGCCCAGAAGGAGAAGATCAAACAGTGGAAGACCGGTATCGACGTGCTGACCCTGTCGGCCACGCCGATTCCCCGGACACTGCATATGGCCCTGGTCAACGGCCGGGACATGAGCGTCATCGAGTCGCCGCCGGAGGACCGTCTGCCGGTGGAGACCTATGTGGCGGAATACAGCGACGGCATGATCCGGGAGGCCCTGGAGCGGGAGCTCCGCCGCGGCGGACGGATCTACTACGTCCACAACCGGGTGTCCGGCCTGCTGCAGATCGCCGGCAAGCTCCGGAAACTGGTGCCGGGCATCAAGGTGCGGATCGCCCATGGCCAGATGAACGAGGCCATGCTGGAGGAGGCCATGATGGAGTTCTACGAGGGCAGCTGCGACGTGCTCCTCAGCACCACCATCATCGAGAACGGGCTGGACGTGCCCATGGCCAACACCATCATCATCGACGGGGCGGAGAACTTCGGCCTGTCCCAGCTCTACCAGATGCGGGGACGGGTGGGACGCTCCTCCCGGCTGGCCTACGCCTATTTTGTCTACAAGAAGAACAAGGTCCTCAGCGAAGTGGCCACGAAACGGCTCCAGGCCATCCGCGATTTCACGGAGCTGGGCGCCGGCTTCAAGATCGCCATGCGTGACCTGGAGATCCGCGGCGCCGGCAACCTGCTGGGACCCCAGCAGCACGGCTATATCGCGGGCATCGGTTTCGCCGCCTACTGCGACATGCTGGAGCATACGATACAGGAGCTGAAGAGCGGCAAGACCCTGGGTCCTGCGGATCCGGATCCCTATCTGGACCTGGGGCTCAACGCCTACATCCCCGACGACTATATCAGCAACCCCCGGTACAAGCTGGAGCTGTACCGCCGGTTCGTGGACATGGCCTACGGGGAGGAGAACGACCTGCTGGACGAGATCATCGACCGCTTCGGCACGCCGCCGGAGGAGGTGGAGCTCCTGTGGCAGCAGGCCATCGTCCGCTCCATCTGCCGGCTGCTCCGGGTGCGGGGCGTCAGCGTGCGCAACGGCCGGCTGCGGGTGACCTTCCTGCCCAAGGCCCATGTGGACGGCAACGCCCTGGTGAGCCTGGTGCAGCACCATCCCGACACCCTCTCCTTCCGCAACGGGCTGGAACCCCAGCTCATCGGCAAGGTGGACAAGCTGGGACTGGAGCCGCTGGACTGGCTGAAAAAATATCTGCCCACCCTGCTGCTGAACCGGGATGTGCTGCAGCTTGACCGGAAAGAGCCCGAGGTGAGCCATGAGTAAGAACAAATTCCTCAAAGGAGCGCTGATCCTCACCGTGGCCGGGTTCATGGTGAAGATACTGGGCTCCGTGAACCGGATCCTCCTGTCGCGGATGCTGACGGGGGAGGGCATCGGCCTGTACCAGATGGCCTATCCGGTCTACCTGCTGCTTCTGTCCGTCTCCTCGGCGGGAGTGCCGGTGGCGGTGTCCATCCTGGTGGCGGAGAAGGTGGCCCGGAAAGAGTACCGGGAGGCCCACCGGATCTTCAAGGTGACTCTGGCCCTGATGCTGGTGGCCGGTCTCCTTTTCGCCGGCTGTCTCTACCTGCTGGCGGGGTATCTCATCGACCAGGGGTTCATCCGTGACAGCCGGGCCTACCTGGCTCTCGTGGTGCTGACCCCGGCGGTGTTCTTCTCCAGCATCCTGGCCAGCTTCCGGGGCTATTTCAAGGGGTATCAGATGATGACCCCGCCGGCGGTGTCCCAGATCCTGGAGCAGCTGGTCCGGGTGACGGCCATGGTGCTGCTGGCCTGGTGGCTGCTGCCCTACGGTCTGGAATATGCCGCTGCGGGCGCCGCTTTCGGCGCGGTCCCCGGCGGCCTCACGGGACTGGTGGTGCTGACCTGGTTCTACCGCCGTGCCCGGAAGAAGTGGCGGGCAACGGAGCAGGTGGAGGCCCTGCATCCCGAGACACCCTGGCGGATTGCCATGCGGCTGGTGCTGCTGGCCATCCCGGTGTCCTGCGCCAACATCATGATTCCCGTCACCAGCAGTATCGACATGCTGCTGGTGCCCAATGCGCTGGGGACGGCGGGGTTCGGCGTGGAGCAGTCCACCACCCTGTTCGGCTATCTGGCGGGCATGGCCCAGCCACTCGTGATGCTGGCCACCATCCCCACCATGTCCCTGGCCGCCAGCCTGGTGCCGGCGGTGTCCGAGGCCTATACTCTGAAGACACGGGACGAGATTGAACGGAAGGTGTCCCAGGCCCTGACCATCTGCCTGCTTTTCGTGCTGCCGGCGGTGGTGGGCATGTGGGCTCTGGCGGAACCGATCTCTCGGGTGCTGTACGGCACCGGGGCGGCGGCACCGGTCATCGCCCATCTGGCGCCCTCCATCCTCTTCCTGGGCATCTTCCAGGTGACCACCGGCGCCCTGCAGGGCATGGGGAAGACCGCCGTGCCCATGTGGAACATGCTGTTCGGCGCGGTGGTGAAGGCCGGCGCAGTCTGGTATCTCACGGCGGTGCCCGCCTGGCATATCCTGGGGTCCGCCTGGGCCTCCAACCTGAACTTCGCCCTGGTGGCGGTGATCAACATCCTCTTCCTGGCCCGTCAGGGGCTCAGTTTCCCCTGGGGACGCGCGATACGTCTGGCGGGGGCATCGGTGCTCATGGCGGCGGCCCTGGCCGCTGTGGGGCGCCTGACGGCTTCCTGGAGCATGTTCGGGACGCTGCTGGCGGGACTGGCCGCGGCCGGACCTGCCTACGGAGCGGGACTCTGGCTCTTCCGGGGCGTCACCCGGGAGGAGCTGCTGAACCTGCCCAAAGTGGGGAAACTCCTGCGGCGGTTCGTGAAATAAGAGAAAACAGACAACGAGCAATCAAGGCGTCCGCCATCCGGCGGGCGCTTTTCTCATGTCCGGAAGTTTCCGGGGAATCAGGCGGAATCCCGGGAGGAAAATGCGCGGAAAGTATGCAGGCAGTGTACAGAGGAACCGGGGATGCGATCAGATGAGACGGGATATCATAAGAGATAAGAAACATAGTAGACAAAATATCATAGTGAATAGTTAAAAGGAGAAGTCCATATACAATGGACAAATTCAAGAAAAAATAAATTAATGACTGGATAGTCAGTAGGAAATGTAGGTTAAATGGCGGTGGAAAGGGGGTTCTGTTTTAGACAGAAACAAGTCGTTTTGGAGACAAAAAAGAGAAAATTCTTTTTAAAATGGCAAAGTTTTACAAAATGGAGTGTCCAAAAATGTTTTTTGGGGTATAATGGGAATGTAGTATATTAAAGTATCAACGAAGAACAGAATGGGAGTGAAATCTGACATGAGTAAAGGCAGTATCACAATTGTAGGACTGGGTCCTGGCGCAGCGGGTCATATCTCGCTGGAAACACTGCAGCTTCTGGAAAGCGGCCGTAAGGTAATTCTGCGTACAGCGGTGCATCCTACGGTGGAGGAACTGGAGAAACGCAATATCTCCTTTACTTCCTGTGATGATCTGTATGATGCCGGCAACACCTTCGAGGAGGTGTATGGCAATGTGGTTGAGCGCGTGCTGGAGGCGGCAGAGGAGACCGACGTGGTCTACGCCGTTCCCGGAAGCCCGCTGGTGGCTGAGCGCA
Organism: uncultured Negativicutes bacterium; assembly: GCA_937926555.1. GTDB lineage: Bacteria > Bacillota > Negativicutes > Acidaminococcales > Acidaminococcaceae > Succiniclasticum. Next base: position 5,620 of record CALAZX010000245.1, read on the forward strand.
CGGTTGTCATGATGAAAGACGAGGCCAGAGCCAGAGGGGTGGAGATCACCATCCGTCCGGCCATGAGCTTCCTGGAGGTGGCTTACGTGGCGCTGGAGGCCGATCCCATCGACGGCCTGCGCATCATCGACGCCACCGATTTCGGCGGCCTGGCCGACGCGGGGAAATATCCCCTGATGATCACCCAGGTATACGATCCCCTGGTGGCTTCCGACATGAAGCTGGCCCTGATGGATGTGCTGGATGACGAGGCGGACGTGTTCTTCCTCAAGAATCTGGGCATGAAGGACCAGATCTGCCGCAAAGTGAAGCTGTATGAGGTGGACCGTCAGGAAGGCATCGACCATCTGACCAGCGTTTTCGTTCCCAAAGGACAGCGGAATGATCCCTGTCCGCCGCTGGACGCCAACTGCTACCGCCAGAAATGCGGCATTCTGCCCCGTCCGGGCGAATGCATGGGCTGCTCCGAGGAGTCTCCGTCCGAGGAGGACGATGAATCTGACGGGGCCGGCTCCGGCTTCAGTGATTTCGATATCACCCCGCTGTCGGATGTGATGCAGGTGCTGCGTCAGCCCGGCGGCTGCCCCTGGGACCGGGAGCAGGACTTCCGTTCCATCCGGGCCAACCTGATCGAGGAGTGCTATGAGTACCTGGAAGCGGTGGACAATGAGGACACCGACGGTATGCGGGAGGAACTGGGCGACATCCTGATGCAGGTTGTTTTCCATGCCCGCATGGCCCAGGAGGAGGGTCTGTTCGACCTCCAGGACGTGATTGACACGGTGACGGACAAGCTCATCGACCGCCATCCCCATGTGTTCGGGGAGACGGAGGTTTCCGGCAGCGACGAGGTGCTGCGGAACTGGGAGGCCATCAAGCAGGAGGAGAAACCGGAACGGGTCCATGTGCTGGACGGCCTGACCGCCGGCCTGCCCGCGCTGCTCCAGGCCTACAAGATCCAGAAGAAAGTGGCCAAAGTGGGCTTCGACTGGACCGACATCGACCCCGTGCGGGGCAAGGTGGAGGAGGAGTGGCAGGAGTTCAACCAGGCCGTGGCGGAGCATGACGCGGAAGCCATGGAGGACGAGCTGGGCGACCTGTACTTCTCCCTGGTGAACTATGCACGCCATCTGGGTGTGGAGAGCGAGACCGCGCTGACGAAATGCAACGGCCGTTTCCGGAAACGTTTCTCCCATGTGGAGAGACGGGTGCTGGAATCCGGGAAAAACTGGGATGAATACACGCTGGAAGAGCTGGACCGCTTCTGGAACGAGGCGAAAGAGCAGGAGAAATAATACTTCTTTAGTAGTATTCCGTGCCCTGAAACTGGTACTTTGGATGTAAAAATGGCTGAAAATCGCGGAAAATCGCAAAAAATCGGCAGGAAAAATTGAACAAATGGCGAAGTAATGCTATAATGCATAGCGTAAGGAGCCGAAACCTCGCATGGTGCGTGCGTTTCCGCTCAGACAAACGTCATGTAAACACAAAGGGGGATTTATTGTGAACAAACAAGAACTCATCGCTGCAGCAGCAGCAGAATCCGGCTTGACCAAGAAAGACGTTGAAAAAGCTCTGAAAGCTCTGACCGAAGTAGTCGTAGCTGAAGTTGCCAAAGAAGGCAAAGTACAGCTGATCGGTTTCGGTACTTTCGAAGCCCGCAAACGCGCAGCTCGCCAGGGTCTGAATCCTCGCACCAAAGAAGCTATCACCATTCCGGAAGCCATTGTTCCGGCATTCAAGGCTGGTAAAGCTTTCAAAGACGCTGTGAACGTTAAAAAAGCTGCAAAACCTGCTAAAAAAGGTAAAAAAGGCAAGAAATAATCTGCCGAAGTAGTTGGTTCACTGTAAGATAATAGGTGCCGGGCGTTTGCCTGGTACCTATTTTTTTGCTATACTTACGGTAAGATGGGAGAGTATCTGAACATTAAAGACTTTTACGGCGGGGAGGAATCCGGCTATGGCATCCCGAAAAGGATTTTCGAACGGTGAACCCGGCAGACGGGGCGGCGGACTTGGCAAGACTGTGTTCATGTCGCTGCTGGCGCTGCTGGCTGTCTTCACGGTGGTCCGGCTGGGCAGCATGGGCTACCATATGTACCGGCTGCACCAGGAGAACGAGGCGGCTCAGGCACGGGTGGAGCAGCTGAAGAAGACGCAGGCCGACCTGGAAGCCGAGAAGAAACGTCTGTACGATCCCAAGTATATTGAGAAGCTTGCCCGTGAGGACCACAACATGGTGGGGAAGAACGAGGTGCCGCTGTTCATCGTCAAGGATAAGCAGGAGGAACCGGTTCAGAAGGCTGACGGAAAGGATGGCAAATCCACCGGGAAGGCCGCTGACGGGAGAGGCGCAGGGGACAGGAGTCCTTCAGGCGGGGATAAGGCCGCCGGGCAGTGACGACGTTTGTCTCCAGTTGACACTTTCACGCACAAAGTGGTAAAATGAGCGTGTATATTATTAATTCTTAAGGGGGATTATCTGCTTTATGGCAATCGAAGTTGGATCTATTGTAGAGGGAGAAGTTACCGGAATCACTAATTTTGGTGCTTTTCTGCAGCTTCCGGAAGGCAAAGTGGGCCTGATCCACATTTCGGAAGTATCCAATGTTTATGTGAAGGACGTACGGGATTTCCTGACGGAACATCAGAAGGTGAAGGTCAAGGTATTATCCATCGATGACCGCGGGAAAATCGGCCTTTCGCTGAAACAGCTGGAACCGAAACAGGAGGCTCCGGCGAGAGCGCCTAAACCGAAATTTCCCCAGAATCAGGATAGACGGCCCGCACGGGCTGCCGGCGGACGCAACTCCGGCGGTGGACGCCCCTCCGGCCCCATGACTTTCGAGGACAAGCTGTCCCGGTTCATGAAGGAAAGTGACGACAGACTGCTGGATTTAAGACGGAACACGGAATCGAAACGTGGTGGCCGCGGAGCCAGCCGCGATCGTTAATTCGTAGATAAAAGCACTTCCGCAGGGAAGTGCTTTTCTTATTTTATACGGAGCTTATACAGAATTTCGCATAGGAATGGTACGGCGATGGACAAGAAAATCGTGGAGCGCCTGCCCCGGTCACTGGGACAGCGTCTGGACAAACAGAAGAGATACCTGGCCGCGGTCAGCGGGGGAGCGGACTCCCTGGCGCTGGCCGACGCCCTGCTGGTGGCGGGGATCCCTTTCGCTGTCTGCCATGTGGAGCACGGGCTCCGGGGAACGGACAGTCTGGAGGACGCGGTTTTCGTGGAGCGGTACTGCAGGGAGCGGGGCATCCCCTATGTCTGCCGTCCGGTGAAGCCGGCGGCGCTGGCGGAGCGGGACGGGCTGTCCCTGGAGGACGCCTGCCGGAAGCTCCGGTACCGGGCCCTCTATGAGGAGGCGGAGGCCATGGGGGCGGAGGCCATCCTCACGGCCCATCACCGGGACGACCAGGCGGAGACGTTCCTGCTCAGGCTCCTGCGGGGAGCGGGCACCGATGGCCTGGGCGCCATCCGGGAGGAGCGGGGCCGGCTGATCCGTCCGCTGCTGGAGTTCTCCGGGGAGGAGCTGCGGGACTACTGCCGGCTCCGGGGCCTGGAATGGCGGGAAGACGCCACCAATGACGACATCCGGTTCCAGCGGAACCGGGTGCGGCACGTGCTGCTGCCCCTGCTGGCCCGGGAGTTCAACCCCAACATCGGGGAGACACTGGCCCGCACGGCGGAGCATCTCCAGGCGGACAGCCTCTACCTGGAAAGCGTGGCGGAGAGAGAGTACCGCCGCCTGCTGGAGGAGGCGGCTCCGCAGGCTTCCGGGGAGGCCGGAGCGGAAGGCGGGCAGAGCGGGAACCGTGAGTCCGGAACCCGCTGCGCAAGTACCGTTTCTTCCGGCCGCGCCAGCACAGCTCCGGCCCTGTCCGCCGCTGTCCGGGAACTGCCCGAGGCCATCCGGGTCCGGGTGCTGCGGAAGTACTGGGAGGAACATGGCGGCGGGCAGCAGCTCACCTCCATCCACCTCCGCGACCTGCAGCTGCTCCTGGAGCGGAACAGCAGCGGGAAAAAAATTATTCTGCCTGAAGGGTGGCAAGGCAGGTACGCTTATGGTAAACTGAACTTATTATCACCGGTGTTTTCCCGCGGGGGTGACGGCGGGGCGGTGGCGGAGAAAGATGCCGCCGCTTCCCTGGCCGTCTCCCTGGCGGAGATCCCGGTGTTCCCGGGCGGGGAACCGGAGGCGTCAGCGCTGAAGGCTGTGACCCTGCCCGGCGGAGAGACTGTCCGGCTGGGAATCTTCCGGACGCGGCCGGCATTCAGCTACCGGTCTGCGGGAGTCTATCCGCTGGCGCAGCTGACGGAGCGGGGGGAGCCCCTGGTCTTCCGGAGGCGGCAGCCCGGTGACCGTTTCTACCCGTTGAAGGGGAACGGCGACAAGAAGCTGAAGAAGTATCTCTGCGACGGGAAGATCCCCCTGGCGGAGAGGGACCGGATGACCGTGCTGGCGTCGGGGTCCCGTGTGATCTGGCTGCCCGGCCTGTCCAATGCCGGCTGGCGGGATGATGAGAAGGTTGAAATCCAGTCAGGAGACTGGTTATATTTTAGCTTAATGTAAGGAAGGTAAGGAAAATGAACAAAGACATCAAACAGGTATTACTGACTGAAGAGCAGATCCGCGCCCGCGTCCAGGAGATGGGCAAAGAGATCTCCAAAGACTACGAGGGCAAAAAAGTTGTGATGATCACCCTGCTGAAGGGCGCCGCTACTTTCTCCAGCGACCTGAGCCGGGCCATGGACATCCCCGTACGCATGGAATACATGGTTGTATCCTCTTACGGCAACGGCACCTCCACCACAGGCAATGTGGCCGTACGTCTGGACGTGAACGATGATATCGCAGGCAAGGACATCCTGCTGGTGGACGACATCATCGACAGCGGCCTGACTTTCGAGCGGGTGAAACACCTGCTGGAGACAAAGCACCCCGCCTCCGTGAAGACCGTGGCCATGTGCGACAAGGCGGAGCGCCGCACCAACGGCATGAAAGCCGACTATGTGGGCTTCACCATCCCCGACGAGTTTGTTGTAGGCTACGGCCTGGACTACGCCGGCGACTACCGCAACCTGCCTTATATCGGCATTCTGAAACCGGCCGTATACGCCCGGGCGAAATAATGGAGCGGGCTCACCGTTGACAGGATGGATTCTCCGTAAGGACAGATGTTCTCGGGAATCCGGAGCGGTCACCGGAAGGCGCGCTTCCGATCCAGACCTGATAAACCACACTGACCGGAAGGGGGAAGTCATTTTTGAACAGGTTCTTTAGAAATGTATTTTTCTATCTTTTCATCGCCATCGCGGCGATCTGGATGGTGGACAGCTTCACCAGCGGCAACGCCGCCAAGACCGACATCACCTACACGGCTTTCATGAAGCATGTGCAGCAGGATGAGGTGCAGAACGTTGTCATCACCAACCACTCCATCATGGGCAAGCTGAAAGACGGCAAGGAGTTCACCACCGTGGCGCCCAACGATGAGAAACTGATTCCCACCCTCCGGGCGCGGGATGTGGAGATCAAGGCGGAACTGCCGCCCCAGACTCCCTGGTGGACCACCATCCTCACCACGCTGCTCCCCATGGTGCTGCTTATCGGCATCCTGTTCATGTTCATGAACCAGAACAGCGGCGGCAGCCGGATGATGAATTTCGGCAAGAGCAACGCGCGTCGTTATGACGAGAACAAAGTGAAAGTGGCCTTCAAGGATGTGGCCGGCGCCGACGAGGCGAAGCAGGAACTCCAGGAAGTGGTTGATTTCCTGAAACATCCCCAGCGTTACAACAATCTGGGCGCCAAGATCCCCAAGGGCGTGCTGCTGTACGGACCTCCGGGAACCGGCAAGACCCTGCTGGCGAAAGCCGTGGCGGGTGAGGCAGGCGTGCCCTTCTTCACCATCTCCGGCTCCGACTTCGTGGAGATGTTCGTCGGCGTGGGCGCCTCCCGTGTCCGCGACCTGTTCGACCAGGCCAAGAAGAACGCGCCCTGCATCGTGTTCATCGACGAGATCGACGCGGTGGGCCGTCAGCGCGGCGCCGGCGTGGGCGGCGGCCATGACGAGAGGGAGCAGACCCTGAACCAGCTGCTGGTTGAGATGGACGGCTTCAGCGCCAACGAGGGCATCATCATGATCGCGGCGACCAACCGTCCGGACATCCTGGACCGTGCCCTGCTGCGTCCCGGCCGTTTCGACCGGCAGATTGTGGTGGACCGTCCCGACATGCGTGGCCGTGAGGAGATCCTCAAGGTCCATGCCAAGGGCAAACCCATCAGCCCCGATGTGAATCTGGGCGTCATCGCCAAGCAGACCACCGGTTTCACCGGCGCCGACCTGGCCAACCTGGTGAACGAGGCGGCCCTGCTGGCAGCCAGACGGAACGCGCCCATCATCAATATGAGCGCCATGAACGACGCCGCCGAGCGTGTCATGATGGGACCTGAACGCCGGAGCCATCTGGTCAGCGACGCGGAGAAGCGTCTCACCGCATACCACGAGACGGGCCATGCCCTGATCGGTCTGCTGTACAATGACGTGAATGTGGTGCACAAAGTGACCATCATCCCCCGCGGCAGAGCCGGCGGTTACACCATGAGCCTGCCCAAGGAGGACCGCAACTACACCACCAAATCCGAGATGCTGGACGAGCTCCAGATGCTGCTGGGCGGCCGTGTGGCCGAGGCCATCGTGCTGAAGGACATCTCCAGCGGCGCCAGCAGTGACCTGCAGCGGGCCACGGAACTGGCCCGGAAGATGGTCTGCCAGTACGGCATGAGCGAGCGGCTGGGCTCCATGACCTTCGGCCATCCGGAGGAGCAGGTGTTCCTGGGCCGTGACATCGCCCGGGAGAAATACAGCAACGAAGTGGCGGCTGTCATCGACAACGAGGTGCAGCGCTTTATGGACGAGGCCTATAAAGGCGCCGAGAAGCTGCTGCTGGACAATATGGACAAGCTGACGCTCATCGCGGAGACCCTGCTGGAGCGGGAGACCCTCTCCGGCAAGGAGCTGCAGGACCTGATGAAGTACGGCGAGATCCGTGAGGAGGAGCCGGACAAGATCAGCGCGGCACCGGCGGAGCCCGACGCATCTGAGAACAGTGCCCCGGAAGGTGGCGCGAAGGCGGAGGCAGTGACGGTAGAGGGTCCGATGACGGGCACCAATGCTGAGAACGCCGCTGTGGCGAAGACTGACACGGCCCGGGCGGAAGCTGCCGGCCAGGCTCAGGACGGACCGGCGGACGGCACTGACGAGGGCCCGAAGAACGGCTGAGATCCACGTCAGGAACAGCATATACATAATGGAACAGACAGGAATCCGTGACGGATATCCTTGAGAGGGAAGGCTTCCCGCAGGAATGCGGGGAGCCTTTCTTGACTTTTAGTTAACCCGGTGCTAGTCTAAAGATAACTTATGCCGGAATCCCCGGCGGAAACACGCGGCGACGCGTGGAGAAGATGGACAATGACAGGGCTGCGGACGGTACCGGAGGGACCGGGCCGCCGGCCGGAATCATCATGATACAGGAGGCTGCAAGATGCGAGCGAAAATATTGGAATATCTGCGGAACAGCATGCCGGACCCGGTTTCCGGCGAAGACATCTCGGTGAAGCTGGGGGTGTCCCGGACGGCTGTCTGGAAACACATCCAGGCGCTGAAGGCCGAGGGGTATGATATCGAGTCCGTGCCCAAGAAGGGCTATATCCTGAAGAAGGCGCCGGACATGCTGAGCCCGGAGGAGCTGGTATCCCGCCTGGAGACGGAATGGGTGGGCCACCATATCCATTACCTGAAGACCACCACCTCCACCAACGAGGTGGGCAAGCGCCTGGCGGACGATGGCTGCGAGGACGGCATGGTCATCGTCTCCGAGGAGCAGACCGGCGGCAAGGGGCGTCTGTCCCGCGGCTGGTTCTCCCCCGAGGGCTGCGGCGTCTGGGTCAGCGTGGTGCTGCGTCCTCCGTTCCTGCCCCAGGAGGCATCCAAATGCACGCTGCTGGCGGCGGTGGCCGTGGTCCGCGCCATCAACAAGTACAAAGGGGTGGACGCCCGGATCAAATGGCCGAACGACATCCTGCTCAGCGGCCGCAAGCTGGTGGGCATCCTGACGGAGATGAGCGCCGAGTTCGGGCACATCAACTATATCGTCATCGGCACCGGCATCAACGTGAACATCCCCAAGAAACTGGTACCGGAGGAGCTGAAGGACCTGGCCGTCTCCGTGGCCGACGTGGCTGAGGAGCCGGTGAAAAGGGTGCAGATCCTGGCGGATTACCTGAAGAATCTGGAGGAGCTGTACCGGATCGCCGTGAAGGAAGGCTTCGGCCCCATCTTCGACGAGTGGCGGAAGTACTCCAACACCCTGGGACAGGAAGTGAAAGTCATCGCGCCGGATGAGACCTATTTCGGCACCGCGGTGGACATCGACTCCGAGGGTCTGCTGATCGTGAAGAAGAAAGACGGGAGCATGGAGAAGGTCATCGCCGGGGATGTGTCCATCCGTCCGGCCTCCGCGAAAGGCAACCGCTACCAGTGAGTTGCACGGGAAATAAAGCCCCCCGAAAGCATTTCCGTGCATCGGTTCAAACAGCCGGAATCCCTGTGATACCGTAGTTTGAACATATCCTTTATTAGGATATGTTCAGTTTTTCGGTTTTTTTCCTTGCACATTTTTGAAGTTCTGATATACTATAAGCGTTTGTTAAACCAGCGGTATCAGAAAAGGTAGTACAGGACAGGTTGTTTTTACCGCTGAACCAACAGAAACCTGCTGTCTGGAGGAAAAAGATGTTACTGGTAATTGACGTAGGCAACACCAACACGGTGGCCGGCATTTACAAAGGCAAAGAATTAATCGACAATTGGCGCTTCTCCTCGGACCGTTCCAAGACGGCCGACGAGTTCGGGATGTTCATGACGAGCATGATGGGATTCTCCGGTATCCGCCGGAAAGATGTGGATGCCATCATCATCTCTTCTGTAGTCCCCCCGGTGCTGGTTCCGTTATGTCATATGTGTGAACGGTATTTCCATATCAAACCCATGGTGGTGGGCCAGGGCCTGAAAATCGGTCTGAAACTCCGCTATGAGAACCCCCGCGAGATCGGCGCGGACAGAATCGTCAACGCTGTGGCGGCGTATGAGAAGTACCACAACCAGAACAAGCCGATGATCATCATCGACTTCGGTACGGCGACCACCTTCTGCTGCATGCTCCCCGGCGGCGAGTATCTGGGCGGCGCGATCTGCCCCGGTATCGGCATCTCCGCGGAGGCGCTGTTCAAGAAGACGGCGAAACTGCCCCGTATCGAGCTGCTGCCTCCCAAGAAGGCGATCTGCGGCAATACCGTCAGCGCGATGCGTTCCGGTATCATGTTCGGCTACTACGGCCTGATCAAAGAAATTGTGCAGCGGATGAAGGACGAGCTGGGCGGTGACGCGCTGGTTATCGCTACCGGCGGCTTCGCCAACACCATGACCCTGGGCACCGACTGCATTGACGTGGTGGACCAGATGCTGACCCTGGAAGGCCTGCGCCTGATCTACGAGAAGAACTGCAACTGACAGTCCCACGGAAACCCGTGCCCCGGTCCGGAAGCGGATGCGGCGGGACGGAACGCGCAAGACTGCGGATGCGCATGCAGGCGGGAACGGCGGCTGAGGCCGTGAGCCCGCAGGCGACAACTGTAAATTGGAGGGCGGTATATGAACCGCCTGCCCTTCGGGGCAGGACAGACTGCTGCAAACAGCGTCTGTACCCATTCTGAGGCCCGCTCCCGCAGCGGGCTCTCTTTATTTATTCCATAGATGTACGGAGGAAACACCATGAAAATAGGCTCTATCCAACTGGAAACCCCGCTGGCCCTGGCACCCATGGCCGGCATCACGGACCTGCCCTACCGGGTGATCTGCCGGGAGCTGGGCTGCGGGCTCACCGTCTCAGAGATGGTCAGCGCCAAGGGGCTGCTCTACAAGAACGTGAAGACCCGGGAGATGCTGCGCATCGACCCCGGCGAACGCCCCACCGCCATCCAGCTGTTCGGCAGCGTGCCGGAGGAGCTGGCGGAGGCCGCCCGCATGGTGGAGGAGTCCGGTGCGGACATCATCGACTTCAACATGGGCTGCCCGGTGCCCAAAGTGGTGAACAACGGGGAGGGCTCCGCCCTGATGAAGACCCCGGAGCTGGCACAGGACATCCTGGCCGCCATGGTGAAAGCGGTGAAGATCCCCGTGACGGTGAAGTTCCGCGCGGGCTGGGACGACGAGCACCGCAACGCGGTGGAGATCGCCAAACGGATGGAGGACGCCGGCGTGGCCGCCGTGGCGGTCCACGGACGGACCCGGCAGCAGTTCTACATGGGCAAGGCCGACTGGGAGATCATCGCCCGGGTGAAGGAGGCGGTCTCCATCCCGGTCTTCGGCAACGGTGACATCTTCACCGTGGAGGACGGGCTGGCCATGTTCCGGGAGACCGGCTGCGACGGACTGATGATCGGCAGGGGGGCCAACGGCAACCCCTGGCTGTTCAAGCAGCTGAGGGCCGCGCTGGAGGGACGTCCTGTTCCGGAGATTCCCCTGGAGGAGAAGCTGCGGCTGATCCTGGTCCATGCGGCGGCGCTCAGCGGGTACAAAGGGGAGCGGATCGCGATGAAAGAGATGCGCAGCCACGCCTCGGCCTATATCAAGGGCATGCCCGGGGCGGCGGCCTACCGGGAGAAGTTCCACCAGCTGGACACCCTGGAGCAGTTCCGGCAGCTGGTGGGCGAGTACGCAGGGAAGATGCACATCAGCCTGTGAGGTTTG
>CALAZX010000246.1 GCA_937926555.1 uncultured Negativicutes bacterium
TTTATTGGCATGCTTGAATAACGGCAAAGTTTCTCTACCATAACCGGTATAATGAATGTATAATCCATCTTTTACATTACTGAAATATTTCTCGAAATTCCTTTTATAGCATCTGTCCAAAAGTCTGTTAGTCAGCTTTGTATTCCAATTCAATTTGTAATATAGCCGGATAGCGATACTCTCCATAACTGTTTTCTCAAATCCGTCGATACCTATTACACTCATGTCCTCAGGGATTTCAGAAAGTTTTTCCTCATGATTCTTTATTCCGGCTGTTCTCAGAATAAATGTATAGTTTCTTTTGGTCCGGTCAACTCCGTTAATCAAATTGAACGCAGCCGTCGTAATCCCATTTTTCATCAAATTATCGATGAACATGTAAACATTTTCTTTGTTATTTTCAAATTCTTCAATACAGTCGTACTTCTTCCCATCAAAAAGTATATCACAGATGGTCTTTGCCGAATCCCTGTTTTCCAACCGGATGATTCCCTTGATAAAGCTATCTTCTGTATATGTAGGTTTCATTTTGATTGCTTCTATGAGGGTATCAATGGTTTCAGCCTTATAAAAGGGCAATTCATCCAAAGCTATATAAAGACCACGATCAGCCAGGTATTCATCCGCATCATATGTAAACAGAACGATATTTCTCTTGGAACAAGCGAAATCAAACATAACGCTGGAATAATCTGTCACCAGACAGTCAACCGCATTTAAAACATCATAAGTGTCAAACCCCTCCGGAAATATTCTGATATGTTTAAATTTGGCTCCTAGCCCGTATTTTCCCGGTGCAGCCGTCACTTTATGCAATTTCACAAACATGACCTGATTGTCATTTAATCTTTCATCAATTTCTTTCAAGTGCTCGTTCACTTTTTTGGAGAAATTGTTTTTCATACCATTTTTAAAAGACCCACGCCATGTAGGCATATAAGCGATGACCTGTTTCCCTTCCAAGGACAGCATCTTTCTGACTGCATTTCTGCGATCTTCATCAAAGAAAATACTGTTTCTCGGATAACCGCAGTTGATGATTTTATTTTTATATAAATTATTCAGACTATATGCGCGGAACATGATGTCTTTCATATAACTGTTCGGATACACAAGATAATCCGCACAGAGAAAATTCTTCTGTGCATTTCCGAAATTATAACTGTCTGCTTTGTCATGTAACCCAAGGTATTTCAGAGGCGTGCCATGCCAGGTATTTAAATATATCTGCCCCTCTCTTTTAATAAATCTGGGGGGAAAAATCTCATCATTGATTAAAAATTTGCAAGTGGACAGGCGATACCAGTAACTGGGTCTGTTCAACTGCACTAACTTTATGTTGTTTAAATTGTACCGGCTCAGTATTTTTTCGAAGTACCCTTTTTGTTTTCTTTGATAAACTAAATATACGGTATAATCTGAATAATTTCCGGAAATTTCTTTTAACAAAGAAAACAAATTGCTGTCTAAATTTTTCCCCTGCCCAGACATGAATAGAATACTTTTTTCTTTAATAGGTTTTTTTCTGAAAAAACCGTAGTAACTGCTTAAAACACAGCTCTGTATTTGACGCCTGGACTTTCTGGTCTTATTTCTTAACCATTTCAGCATGATTCATCTCTCCACTCTTTATATTTCTATCTGCCTGGCATGAAAATGTCTTTCTTCAACCGGGGGCAGTGTCAGATAGTCGCCATATATAGTCCCTAAAAACTTGCCGGAATTATGAGGGACCGGAAATTCCTTCCCTTCAAAAACACACTTGCTCAAAGGGAAAATCGTGTCTTTTTCAAACAGGAATCGATCCCTGAGTGCCGCTTTCATGCCTACCAAGGGCAAAGATTCGTTATCCCGATAGCTTCTGCTGACAAAAATAATCAGCTTCATGACCGCACTATAGCCCCAATACGGTAATACCAGCGCCAGTTGTATCGCCGATCTTCTCAACGACCCTTTCGGATACTTTTTCCTCTTTATCCGTAACTGGTTGATAAAGCTGATGGAATCAAAAATCACTTTATGCATAACGGGATGATAATCCCATACAAAAACATCGACAAAAATCCCCTGATGATATTTTTCGTTCTCAGATTCATCAAATTCGACCAGTTTGGTGTTTTTCATCCTGACTTTAACCATTTTCTTATGATAACCAGGATCAGTTTCAGGGGTCTGCAGAAAGATATGCTCAGGCAATTCATGCGCCACTTTCTCAAACTTCTCAAAATCGCTTCTCATCATACAGATATCACAGTCATCATCCCATGGAATGAACCCTTTATGCCTGACAGCGCCAAGTAGAGTGCCGTACCCTAGCCAATATTTCACATTATGTTTTTTGCAGACATCGTCAATCGCAAGCAAAATATCAAACATTTTCATTTGTGCTTGCCTTAATATTTCATCGCTAACCATTGGTTCGCCTTCCTTATGTATGATTCAAGCGTTATATATATTAGAATAATAATATTCTACACTATTTGGAAAAATATTACAACCTTTGCATTTCGCGAAAAGTAGCGCTACACTGTACTTAAAAGCATTTTTTACTAATTGCGTTACAGTATCATAAATTCAAAAAACCGAACAATAACCGGTGCAGTTTCCGTAGTCTTTATCTTCTATTTTCCATATCCCGGTAGCATATGTTGACTTATCCTTACTATGATAATTTCAACTTTTCATAATCTTTATTTCAAGACTGCAGAAAATCGATCCGTAAAAAAACAGGCGGTCCGAACGGACCGCCTGTTGCCATATCGGCAATATGTTATCTTTGATTTAATGGTTATATATACCGATAATTTTGTATTTTTATACCCGTCTCGGAATCCTCAGAAACTGTACCGGACACCTGCGTCAATACGCCATTTATTGGTGGCATCGCCGGCGAAACTGCGGGAGAAAGCACCGTACAGATGGGTGTTCTCACCCATGTTGACGCTGCCGCCCACCTCAAACTCGCACCAGGTATCTTTCATATCCAGATGGGTCTTGCTGTTCTGAGGCTCCTCGTCTGCGGAGAAGCTGCTGTCGAAGCTGCCACTGAACTCGTGAGCCAGAACCAGCTTGGCGAATGCGTTGTAGTTGTCCGCCTGTCTCCCCACGCTGATACCCAGACGGCCCACAGCGCTGGTGAATCCGGACTGGTCCACATGCAGGTGCTTGAAATCGCCCTTGCTGTCTCTCAGATTGCTGGCTGCGCTATAGTTCAGCCCCTTGATTTTGCCCACAGTGAACTGCACACTGGGGTCCACATAGATGCCTTTGTCCTTGACAAAACGTTTACCATACTCGGCACTGAATACGTTGCCGCGGGTTTTGTACTCTCCTGCCAGCTGATATCCCCCATCGTTCCTGAAACGGAAATCCGTATCCAGTCTGCTCCGGCTCACAACCAGGTCAAGATACTGCCCGTCCTCTTTCAGCAGCGTTCCGTATGCGCTCAGCGCCACCTCTTTATTGTCGCTGTGACCTCCGGTGAATCCGGTGTCGCCGTCCACTTTCGTCACCGCGCCGCCTACCGTCCAGTTGCCTCCTACCGGCAGGTCGTAACCCACGCTGAAAGCTTTATAACTGTTACTCAGGCCGGTGTTCTGTGTGTTCATGGAGATTTTTCCGCCTTTGTACTTGGCCCATACACCGCGCTCCTCTTTCGCCAGGCGGAGGTCGCCCAGACGCTGGTGCAGATCGGAACTGGTGTTTCTCCACATCAGTGCGGTAGATGCCATCACGTTCTTCATGCCACGCATTATCTGAGTCTCTTCGTTACCGTATTCGATGATTTCATCACCATCATCGCTCTCGCTACCGGTGCTGCCACTGGTCTCGCTGCCCGTGGTGCCGCCGGTCTCGCTGCCGCCGGGGCCGCCGGTCTCGCTGCCCGTGGTTCCGCCGGTCTCGCTGCCCGTGGTTCCGCCGGTCTCGCTGCCCGTGGTTCCGCCGGTCTCGCTGCCGCTAGTGCCGCCGGTCTCACTGCCGGTGCTGCCGCCGGTCTCGCTGCCGGTGCTGCCGCCGGTCTCGCTGCCCGTGGTGCCGCCGGTCTCGCTGCCCGTGGTGCCGCCGGTCTCGCTGCCGCCGGGGCCGCCGGGCTCACTGCCGCTGGTGCCGCCGGTCTCACTGCCCGTTGTGCCGCCGGTCTCACTGCCGCCGGGCTCGCTGTCAGCCTCGTCGCCGGTGGCGATATACTGTCCCCGGCCGTCCTCATCGCGGAACGTGATGTCTTTCAGCTTCAGACTGGCGGAAGCGGAGGTAAGACCTTCCACAATCTCCACTTTGCCCGTCAGGTTCTTCTCACCGGTGGTGTGGGCATCATAATACAGCTTGCCCGCCAGTTCGTTCAGCGCGCCACTGACACTGTCCCGGTCCGTCATGACGATACCGCTGTTGTCGGTGACCAGCGTGATTTTCGATCCCGCCTCCGCCGCATGCACTTTGAAATCGCCGCCTTTGATGGCAATCGGAGATGCGGGAGCCTCCCCGGGCAGCGCCGCACGCAGGCTCATAACCCCGGGAGCTGCGGTGACAGCTGCCGGCTCATGGGCATAGAACACTTTCAGATTGCCGCTGACTTTATCCACGGCGATATCCCGTTCATCTTTCTGGAAAATGATGCCGGCCCGCTCATCAGATGCGCCGCCGTGCAGCACGGCCACCCGGCTTCCCCCGTAAGTCGCCATCAGTTTCCTGTCCCCAACTACTGTCGGAACGGTGGTGGTGGTGATATGGCCTTGCGCCTCATTGTTCCATGTGGCCCCATCCCGGAGATACAGGTTCAGTTTGCCGCTTGCAGGTTTGATATAGCCGCCGGAGCCATCGCCGCCCAACTTGATATCGTATTCGTCATAGGCCAGCACACCGGTCCAGCTCGAATCGCCGGTGGTCAGCGCCACATTCAGCTCACCCCGCTCTGTGGCCTCATTGAATTTCTCACCTTTGGTATACTCGATCACCTTTTTGCTGGTTTCGTCAGTGACGAACATGTCACCCTCAATCACCGTGGACTCCGTTCCCGGTGCCCCGTCTTTCATGTTGATGTTGATGGTTCCTCTGTCCACGCGGACCGCATAGAAATTGCTCTTCTTGTCCGGGTCCTTTACGGCGATGATGTTGCCGCCGCCTACAGAGATCATGGATTTCGCACCGCTGGTCCGGATCGCCGTTCCGCGGACATCGGCGATATCCACCGGTCCATCCACAGTGATCTTCGAATCATCGCCTACAACATAGATACCGGTCACATTGTTGCCTGCACCGCGGAAACGCTTTCCGTCCACATTGCGGATTTTCACCGGGCCGCCGAAACGGGCCTCGGCAGTCTGCTGGGCGATATAGATGCCGTTGGCGCTGTCACCCCTGGTGACAGATTCCAGGATTTCGACCCGTCCCTCGACATTCAGATGGGCGTTGCCGTCCAGCCGGATGCCGTTGGCTGCCGTAAAGTCCGCATTGTGGACAGTGATGGCCAGCTTCTTCTCCGGGTTGGCGTTTTTGATGTCGATATATTGGTTGGAATCCACAAACACAGCGGCTGCGATTTTGCGGTCGCTGTCAGCACGCAGCGTCAGATTATACCCGTTCATGTTCACCACCATGGGTTTCTGTCTTGAGGTGCTGTTCCTTTCTTTGGCATATAATGCGCTCACGTAGTTGTTGATTTTCCAGTCAGGCTCATTGTTGGTGGCCGTCCGGTCACCTTTCAGCATCTCGCTTTCCACGATGGCACCGGATGTCACAGGCCCCTCTTCCACTTCCACATAGCTGCCCTGGCCGTTCTCACTTTTGAAGGTGATGTTGCCGGTCTTCATGGCGGCGGAGGGTGCGGTCAGCCCTTCGGCGATCTCCACTTTGCCCGCCAGATTGTTGATGCCGGAGATGGCCTCCGCATAGTACAGTTTCCCGGCCAGCGCATTCAGCACGCTGTTCACCTGCTCCTTGTCGGACGCTCTGATGCCTTTGTTGTCGGTGATCAGCTTGATGCCGGACCCCGGAGCCGCTTTCGCGATTCTCAGGTCTCTGTCGGTGAACAGGGTGGGATCGGACTCATCATGGTCATATCTGACGGCCATGTAGCCGCTGTAGTTGTCAATCCGGATCGGGCGGCCGTCCATCAGTTCGTCCATCAGGCCGTCCATCACACCCGCATGGTCCGCGTCAGCGCCGCCGGTGAGCTTCGTCACCCGGATTTCCGAATCTTCCAGCAGAGAACCGGAATAGGACATGAGGGGCATCCATTTCGCCCCGTTTTTCAGGGTCAGGTTGAAAGAGCCCTTCTTCCCGACCGTGCTGAACCCCTCCCAGTAGGAGTCCTTGCCCAGCAGGTTCAGGTTGATCTCGCCGCCGGTTCCCGGCTCCACAGCGATATCGCCATGGACCTCGGTGGCCTTGTAGGTCTCAGTAATGCCGGTCTCCGCATCGGTCACGTTCACATCCACGCGTCCGTCACGGGCATAGAGCGCCATCGCGCCGTTGCCGTCCACGTTCACATTGCCGGCGATCACACCGCCACCGCCCACGGCCACCTTCGCACCGCGTTTATCCGCCATGATGGCGTGTCCCTGCTCCACTGCGACATCGACCGCGTCCCGCACAATAACACCGGCACCCTCCGCCTTGGCTGCGATACCGGTCACGTTTTCCGGAGTGGTGACGCCGTCGGCGGTGACATGCTCTATGTGCAGCGGTCCGTCAATGACCACCCTGCTGTTTTTGCCTTCAGCGGCAACGCCGCCTGCCAGAAGTCCGCCCGTTTCCGCTTTAGCGATGGTGACAGGACCTTCCAGCTCGATGGAGCTGTTCTCGCCCCCCGCATGGATACCCGTCGCCATGCCCTGCCGGCTGCCGGCGCTGATCCTGATTTCCTTCTTGTCCGCATTGCTTACCTTGATGGCCTTGCCGTTCTCGGCGACAATACCGTAGACGCCTTTGCTGTCAGCGCCCTCCACATCCATGGTAAGGCTGTGACCGTGCATATCCACCACCATGGGCTTCGCCTTGGAGGAGGCTCCCTTGCTGAACATGGCGGCCAGTTTCCCGCCTTTCCCATAGTTGGGTGCGGTCACCGTGGCCGTGCGGTCCGCCCGGAACTTCTCCGGCGTGTCGATGACACCGGTAGGCAGCGGCTCCAGATTGGTCAGTCTCACAGACGCCTCATCCAGACGGCCCTGTCCATTTTTCCGGGCGTCATATGTCAGCTGCCCGAAGGCCTGTGTGGCGGAGACAGCCGTCAGACCTTCCGCGATCCGGACTTTGCCCGCCAGGTTCTTCTCGCCTTTGGCCGCCGCCGTGTAATACAGCTTTCCCGCCAGTCCCTTCAACGTGGCGGTGACCGCCTTCCTATCCGTGGCGACGATACCGCTGTTGTCGGTGACCAGGATGATTTCGGATCCGGGCAGCGCCTTGCCGATCCGCACATCGCCGCCCCGATAGTCGCGGACACTGGTGCCCTTTCCGTCATGGCGGTAGACCACTTTGACCGAACCGCTGTATTCTTTGACGGCGATATCAGCCTTGTCATTCTGGAAGATGATACCGGCATTTTTCTCACCGGCACCGCCTTTCAGCACGTTGACGAAAGAAGTCGGTGTATACGGTTCGTAATGGCTGTTGCTGGGGTTTGGCATGGTGTCGCTGGACAGAGTGTCCGCCAGCGAATAGGCCACATGGTTCCACTGCGCGCCGTTCCGCACGGCCATGTTGACCTCTCCCGCCACCTCGCCGCCATTGGAGATGACGCCGCTCAGGCTGGACTTGCCTGTGGTCAGCCCCAGATTCACGCGTCCGTCCCTGTAAAAATGCGGATAACCGCTGTCCTTCCCTTTCTCATCGACAATCCATGTCTTCGTGGCCAGGATATTGCCTTTCAGGACCACATTGTGGGCGCCGGGCTCTTTTCCCGCCCAGTTCACATTGATGGTGCCGCCATAGCTGGCGATGGCATTATAGCCTGTCTTGCCGGATTTCGGCGTATAGATGGTCACGTCCCCTTTGTTGGCATTGATGATGGCGCTGTCATAATCACTGAAGCCGCCCGTACCTTTGTAGTACGGATCCGTCACCAGGCCGTTGCCCCGGACAGAGATCCTCACATCCCCGTTCAGGTCGATTCTGCTGTTTGAGGCCATGCCCAGCATGACGCCGGCAGGAGCCCACCGGGATCCGGTGTATCGCCGGTCCACATCGCCATTTGTCTTCGCCGCCTGGATGCCCCAGCCGGGAAGTTCGCCGGGTTCATCTTTCTCCGGTCTGTCATTGGAGCCCCAGAAAACCACATCTCCGTTAAATGCCATATGGGCGGTATCGCCCTGTCCTTCGCCGTACCGGACCATAGCGATGCCGTTGGCGCTATAGCCCTTGGTGGCCACCGTTCCCTTGATGTTGCCGTTGACAGTGAGGTTGCCCCTGTCGGTGACATGGAACGCGACATTGCCGCCGTTGCCTCTGTCACGGACCTTCAGGGTGCCCTTGCCGTCTTTTCCCACGTTGATGGTGCCGGTCGAGTCTTTCAGAAACTTTACACAGCCCATTTTCGTGTCAAATGCCGTCCCGTCCTGCAGTCTGTATATCACGGCATCTTTTTTGCCGCCTTCTTTGATCACACTGTCACCGGATTTCATCATATTCCGGTCAGCGGCACTGCCGTTCAGCGATGCCGTGTATGTGTTGGCCGCCATGGCGGGGCAGTGTGCCGCGCCTGCCAGCAGCATCGCGGTCATCGCCATCGCCAGCCGCTTTTCGCCCAGTTTCCGTGTCCAGCCGTTCAACCAGTTGTTGTTCATAAAATATTCCTCCTAAAACAATCCCGGATAATCAGATTCCCGCTGTTCTGCGTTTTCCGGCGGGCGCACCTGCTGTCCGCCGGAGAATCCTCACCCGGATGTACGTTCATTTCCCGCTGCCGTCTCAGAAATTCAGCTTGTAGCCCCAGGTGATCACGCGTCCCGGCATGGAATACCAGTCTCCGGGCTGACCGCCGTGGATTACATTGGTATGCTCTGCCCACAATGTGTTGAAGATATTGTTCACCTTCAGGTAGAAGGTCTGATTCTTCTCCGGCATATAATTGACGCTCATATTGTACACGCCGTACTTGTCATGGGGCCACCCCTTCACATCGCCGGGTGCGCCCGCTTCCTGACGGCGGATGAAATAGAATCCGTCGATACCCGCGGTCCATTTATCCTTGGTGTAGATCACATCCAGGGTCAGCTTGTCTTTCGGATAATAGCCTTTGGAGTAGTTGTCCCCCTCGACAAACTGATACAGATGGGACCAGCCCAGGTTCACATTCCAGTTCTCATTGATGTTCCCTGTGTACTGGGCGTTCCAGCCGCGGCTGATCCCATCGGCGAAATTGCTGTACCGGTCACCGTCATAGCCGATGCTCCGCTCATCTTCCGTCTTGAACCAGCTGAAGGTGAAAGCGCTGGCATCGTCAAGTTTATGGGTATAGCCGAAGCTGCTAGTCCTGCCATAAGCAGGCAGCAGATCTCCGTTGCCATAGCTGGTGGCGTACAGCA
>CALAZX010000247.1 GCA_937926555.1 uncultured Negativicutes bacterium
CCAGGAACTGCGCCGGAAGAACGGCCTGCATCCGGAGGATATCGAGGCGGTGACCCTGCTGGTGAACTCCATCACCGACAGCCTCATCAACAATCCCAAGCCGGAGAACCCCTACGGCGCCAAATTCAGTCTCCAGTACTGCGCCGCCACCATGCTGGTGAACGGCGTGGCCGGTGTGGAGCAGTTCACGGCGGAAGCCCTGGAGGACAGCGCCACCCGGCAGCTGATGGAACGGATCTCCGTGACCCCCTCGCCGGAACTGGAGCAGCTCTACCGGGAGAATCCGGAGCGGCTGGCTTCCCGGGTTGTCATCCGCCTGAAAGACGGCCGGACCCTGGAGAAGCAGATCGACTACCCCAAAGGCGATCCCCAGAACCCCTTCACCTGGCAGGAGGCGGAGGAGAAATTCATGCATCTGGCCGCCCCTCTCTACGGAGAGGAGACAAGCGGCAGACTGATCCGGCTGGTGGAGCGGCTGGACCGGTGCGACGACTTCCCCGCAGCTCTGACGGAGATTCTGGGATAACCCGGAACTGTTTGACTTTTCCGCACAATCCTTATAAAATTTAAGATAGTAACACGCTGAAATGAAGAAAGGACGGGTCTCCCGTCCTTTTCTCTATCCGAGAGCACCCTATCCGCGGCGGAACAGGCAGCCAGGCCGGCGCCGCCATCTCTCCGGCACCGCTGCCGGAGCTTTCACAAGGAGGTTTCCCCATGTCACTTTCCAGAGCAAAAGAACATCTGGCCCGGTTCGGTATGGACGGGCGCATCATCACCTTCGACACATCCAGCGCCACCGTGGAGCTGGCCGCCGAGGCCGCAGGCACCGAACCGGCACGCATCGCCAAGACCCTCTCCTTCATGACCAAGGAGGGCCCGGTGCTGATTGTCACCGCCGGCGACCGCAAAATCGACAATCCCAAGTACAAGGCGTTCTTCGGTCAGAAAGCCAAGATGCTGAAGTTCGAGGAAGTGGAGGACCTCATCGGCCATGGCGTGGGCGGCGTCTGCCCCTTCGGCGCGAAAGAGGGAGTGCGGATCTTCCTGGACGATTCCCTGAAACGCTTCGAGACGATCTTCCCCGCCGCCGGCGAGGAGAACAACGCCATCCAGCTGACCCCGGAGGAGCTGGAGAGCTGCGTCCCCGGCTCGGAGTGGGTGGACCTGTCCAA
>CALAZX010000248.1 GCA_937926555.1 uncultured Negativicutes bacterium
AAGATAGAACGAAGACGGAACGAAGAGAAGTCGCAGAACAGGAGCTGACTATGGCCAACACATACACGCCGATGGTGCAGCAGTATCTGGAATTCAAGCATCAGCATGTGGATGAACTGCTGTTTTTCCGTATCGGCGATTTTTATGAGATGTTTTTCGAGGACGCGCTGACCGCGTCCAAAGCGCTGAATATCACGCTCACCGGCCGTGACGGCGGCACGGAGGAGCGGATCCCCATGTGCGGGGTGCCCTACCATTCGGTGGAAGGGTATATCGCCAAACTGATCAAGAAGGGTTTCCGGGTGGCAATCTGCGAGCAGGTCCAGGACCCCAAGGAGGCAAAGGGCCTGGTGAAGCGGGAAGTGGGGAAGATCATCACCCCGGGCACCGCCCTGAACGAGGCCCTGCTGGAGGACGCCAAGAACCGGTACCTGGTCTATATCCAGGAGGATGACGGCGTGGTATGCCTGGCCCTGGCGGACGTTTCCACCGGCGAGTGCCAGTGGTTCACCGCCAACGGCAGCGAGCGCCTGCTGTCCCTCCAGGAGCAGCTGTTCCGGCTGCAGCCCAGCGAGATTGTCCTGAAGACGGGCATCGAGCGGTGGGAGGAGCTGGAGGCCTGGCTGAAGGCCAAGCTGCCGGAGTGCATGTACTCCTTCTACACCCCGGAGGAGGGGGAGGACTACGTGATCTCCCATTTCGGGGACGTGAAGCTGGACCCCCTGGTCCACGATACGGTGCTGGGCCTTCTGGCCTACCTGCATATGACCCTGAAATCCGACCTGTCCCAGATCAACCGGCTGGAGCGGATCAGCACGGAGCAGTTCATGAACCTGGACGCCACCGCCATCCGCAACCTGGAGCTGGTGAAGAACATGCGGGACGGCGGCAAGCGGGGGACCCTGCTGGACGTGCTGGATTTCACATCCACATCCATGGGCTCCCGCTGCCTGCGGAACTGGATCGAATGCCCCCTGCTGGACGTGGCCCGGATCAGGGCCCGCCAGGACGCGGTGGAGGAGCTCTACATGAATCCGCCCCTGCGGGAGGCTCTGCAGGAGAGTCTGCAGAACGTGTTCGACCTGGAGCGGATCCTGGCCCGGCTGGAAGTGGGCAGCGCCAATGCCCGTGACATGGTGAGCCTGAAAGTATCCCTGGGGGCATTGCCGGCCCTGAAGGAGAAACTGGACACCGCCAAGGCGGGAATGCTGCGGCAGCTGTCCGAGGAGATCCACATGCACCGGGAGATCTTCGACCTGCTGGAGGCCGCCATCGTGGAGGAGCCCCCTTTCAGCATCCGGGAAGGCGGCATGATCAAGGACGGCTTCGACATGGAGCTGGACGAGCTGCATGACATCGCCCGGAACAACTCCGCCTGGATGGCGAATTTCGAGCAGAAAATCAAGGAGCAGACCGGCATCAAGACGCTGAAGGTGGGCTTCAACAAGGTCTTCGGCTACTACATCGAGGTGTCCAAGGGACAGAGCTCCCAGGTGCCCGACGAGTTTGTCCGCAAGCAGACCCTGGTCAACGCGGAGCGCTATATCGTTCCCGAGCTGAAGGAGTTCGAGAACAAGGTGCTCAGCGCCAAGGAGAAGATCGAGAGCCTGGAGTACTATCTCTTCAATAAGATACGTGACAAGATCCGGGAGAGCATCCCCGAGATACAGGATACCGCCAAAGGACTGGCCCGGCTGGACGTGCTGGCCTGCCTGGCCACGGCGGCGTTCAAATACGACTACCGCCGGCCGGAGCTGAACAGCCGGGGCGAGATCAAGATCCTGGACGGCCGCCATCCCGTGGTGGAGCGGCTGCTGGACAAGGAGATCTTCGTGCCCAACAACGCCACGCTGAACAGCACCGACGAGCGGATGGTGATCATCACCGGCCCCAACATGGCGGGTAAATCCACCTACATGCGCCAGGTGGCGCTGCTGGTGCTGATGACCCAGATGGGCAGCTTCATCCCCGCGGAGAGCGCGGATATCTGCGCCGTGGACCGGATCTTCACCCGTGTGGGCGCCAGCGACGACCTGGCCACCGGCCAGAGCACCTTCATGGTGGAGATGAACGAGGTGGCCCAGATCCTGAAATACGCCACCGCCGACTCCCTCATCATCCTGGACGAGGTGGGCCGTGGCACCAGCACCTATGACGGCATGAGCATCGCCCGTGCCGTGATGGAGTTCATCCAGACGAAAATCAAGGCGAAGACCCTCTTCGCCACCCATTACCACGAGCTGATCACCATGGAGGACGTGATGGAAGGCATCCGGAACTACTCCGTGGCCATCAAGGAGCGGGGGAACGACATCGTCTTCCTCCGCCGCATCGTCCGTGGCGGCACGGACCGCAGTTACGGCGTCCATGTGGCCCGGCTGGCGGGACTGCCCAAACAGGTCATCGCCCGGGCCGACGAGATCCTGGAGGAGTATGACGCGGCCCAGAAGCAGGGCGCGGCTCCCCGCATCCCCGGTGACGCCAGAGGCGCCCTGGGCGGAAGCGCGGTGGCCC
>CALAZX010000249.1 GCA_937926555.1 uncultured Negativicutes bacterium
GATTGTGTATACCCTGCATGCCCAGGGGTACGAGATCGAGGGCTTCGAGCGGCCCTCGCTGTTCCGGGAGGCCTGCGGGCGGCGGAAGCCGGACCTGGCCATCCTGGACATCATGCTTCCGGAAGAGAGCGGCATCGAGGTGCTGAAGTGGCTGCGGGAGGATGTGGGGACGGACATCATGGTCCTCATGCTCACCGCCAAGTCCACGGAGTACGACAAGGTGGTGGGCCTGGACGCCGGGGCGGACGACTATCTGGCGAAACCCTTCGGCATGATGGAGCTCATCGCCCGCGTGAAAGCGCTGCTGCGGCGTTCCGGCGGCCATCAGGAAGCCGGGGAGGAGCTGGTCATCGGCCGCATCCGTCTCAACGCGAGACAGCACAAGGTCTATGTGGATGACCGGGAGGAGGAGCTCACCCTGAAGGAGTTCGGCCTCCTGGAGCTTCTGATGACACACCGGGGAACGGTGCTCACCAGGCAGCAGCTCATCGACAAGATCTGGGGCTACGACTTCTTCGGCGATACCCGGACCGTGGATGTCCATATCCGTACCCTGCGGCAGAAGCTGGGGGACGGAGCGGAGATCATCAAGACCGTCCATGGACTTGGCTACAAGGTGGAGTGACAAATGGCGAAAAAGATATTCAAGAACTTCGTGCTGCTGGCCAGCCTCACCCTGGTGGTGCTGGTGATCACGGCCCTCTTCGCCTTCGGCAGCTACGTGGACAGGAACACCCGGGAGGAGCTGGGTTATGAGGCCAACCTCATCGCCGGGGGCTTCAACCAGGGCTACAGCCTGGAACAGGCCGGGACGCCGGGCGAGAAGAGAGCCCGGGACCGGGAGGAGCTGGCCTATTTCCGTTCCCTGCCCATGGGCACCAAGCGCGTCACGGTGGTAAAACCGGACGGCAGCGTGCTTTTCGACTATGATGTGGACGCGGGCCGGCTGGGAAACCACAAGGACCGCCCCGAGATAAAGAGCGCCTTCGAGACGGGGAAGGGACTGTCCG
>CALAZX010000250.1 GCA_937926555.1 uncultured Negativicutes bacterium
GTGTTGATTTTCAGGGTATCACCCAGATGCTTCGTGGTGGCGTCGCCCTGGTCTGCACCATACAGAATGCCCTTGTTCACAGCTGCGGTCAGTTCCTTGGTGGCATCCACTAAAGAACCAGGTTTCTTGCCGGAACCGCCGGATACAGAATCCAGACCGGAATCAGTGGAACCGGTGGCGTTGGGATCGACGCCCAGTTTGTCCGCCAGAGCCTTCAGCTGGCTGCCGTTGATAGCGTCCGTGGAGGTCTCGCTGATCTCGCCGTCGGCGATATTGCTCAACGCCATCACCGGCTTGCCGTTCTTCATCACGTTCTCCACACTGAGTTTCAGTTTGTCCTCGGGGTTCAGTTTGTAACCCTCCAGGTCAACGCTGGGGACCGTCTTCACGGCTACGGGCTGCGCACCGGGTTCCGTCACATAATAGTTGCCGGTGGACGTGTTCATCTTGACCACACTGTTGTCATAGTAACCGCCGGTCTGATTCACGCTGTCATTGTCCGGCAGGATATATGTATGGTTTTTCAGTGCGGCAATGTCATAGAACTTGCCGTCACTGCTGTACATCATCCCTGCCACATCGGACGTCTTATAGTACTTTCCGCCTTCATAGGTCAGGTCGCTGATATTGTAGAATTCGCCGTTCCTGCCCAGCACATTCACTTTGGCGCCGTTCAGGGTCACATCGAAAGTACGGATCTGTCTCAGCTGGTTCACCGTGGCCACATCGGTCCCATTGATACCGTTGGAGACATTCACCAGACGGCGGGTGAAGCCTGCGGTGACGGGACGATTTCCCAGGATGTCCGGTGTCTGGGGAACATCGGATGCAATGCCGAAGGAGACTGTATTCGCTTCAGTTGCTACAGAGGATTTACCGATAGCCACGGAATGGTCTCCGGACACATAGGAGTCTCTGCCCAGGGCGATAGCTCCGTTGCCATAGGCTTTCGTGAACTTGCCGATAGCGATACCGCCATTGGAAGCACCGCCCAGATGTTTGTCCTTCTCCTGATAGGCGGGAAGTCCGACCTCAGCCTGCCGCCCGATAGCGATGCTGAATGCGTCGTTGGCCTGAGCATAGGCCGTCATGGCCAGGCTATGGACTCCTGCAGCCGTGGCGCCTTCGCCGACAGCCACGCTGCTCTCCCTTTCCGCACTGGCTGATTTGCCGATGGCCACGCCGCTATAATTATTCACATTGCTTTCATAACCCAGTGCCACACCATAAGAAGTGCCACTCTTCACACTCGCATCG
>CALAZX010000251.1 GCA_937926555.1 uncultured Negativicutes bacterium
ATATATTCCTATTTTCGGGAAGTGCGGATTTTTTTGTGTAAACTATTTGTAAAATATGTTACAATAGATAAGATAAGATCCGGAAGCATCAAAACAAGATTCAAGCGTTACCATCATATTATTTTTAAAGGAGAGATCTCTATGAAAATGAAGACAATGGCCGCAATGGCTATGGCCGGCATGATGATTTTCGCTGCAGGCTGCGGCGGCGGTGGCGACAAGAAGGCCGCTGAGGGCGGTCAGGCGCTGAAAGGCAAGAAACTGGTTATGTACGTGTCCTTCCATGAGGATACCGCAAAAGGACTGGCTGAGGCATTCGAGAAGAAAACCGGTGCCAAAGTATCCTTCATCCGTCTGCCGACCGGCGAGGCGGTTGCCCGTATGACCGCTGAGAAATCCTCCCCGAAAGCCGATGTATGGCTGGGCGGCACCTCTGACGCGCATGCGAAGATGAAAGCTGAAGGGATCACTGCCCCTTACGCTTCCCCCAACGACAAACTGATTCCGGAACAGTACCGGGACAAAGACAACTACTGGCACGGTCTGTACCTGGAGACCCTGGCTATCGGTTACAATGAAGCCCGCTTCAAGAAAGAGTTCGAACCGAAAGGCATCAAGGCCCCCGTATCCCTGGAAGACCTGCTGAATCCCGCTTTCAAAGGCGAGATCATCACTCCCGATCCCCGGAAATCCGGCACCGGCTTCACTTTCCTGAGCAGTGTGCTGCAGTCCCAGGGTGAGGAGAAAGGCTGGGCTTACCTGAAGAAATTCAAAGACCAGGTGGCACAGTTCACTCCGTCCGGCTTCACTCCGGCACAGAAATGCGGCGCAGGCGAATACCTGATCACCGTGAACTTCATCGCTGACCAGATGCTGGTGAGCAACAAGGGACAGAAGATCAACAGCACCATCTACCAGAACGCTGGCTGGAGCGTTGTTCCTGTTTCCATGCTGAACAACAAAGCTAACGAAGATGTGGCGAAAGCATTCATTGATTACTGCCTGACGAAAGACGCCGGCGAAATCATCAGCAAGACCACCAACGCAGTTGCCTGCAACCCGGAAGTTCCTGCACCCGCAGGACAGAAACCCCTCAAAGACCTGCCTCTGTTCAAAGAGTACAACTTTGAGAAAGCCGGCGCCATCAAGCAGCAGCTGACCGAAAAATTCTTCAAACTGTAATCAGAGAGAACCCTGCTCTGAGCGTTATTCAGCTTACCTCCGTCCCTGCCGGCGGAGGTAAGTTTGTTATGACACCTGTGAAGTGGGTAAATCAGAATTACCAAAGTAAGGAGTAAAGCCCAATGAAAGAATCCAATGTTGGACGTGAACAGACAGGCTGGCGTGCGGAACTGAAAGTTCTGCTGCGGGAACCGCCTCTGCTGGCAAGTATCCTCGTAGTCTTCGCGTTGTTCGCGATTTTTATCATCTATCCCTTTGTGAAAATCCTGCTGGTGCCCACCAGTGCGGACTGGATCCGTGCCGTGACCGGAGCCGAGTATCTGGAGGCCTTCCGGAACACGATCCTGTCATCGCTGGCGGCTACCACCACCGCGATCATCTTCGGCTTTTTATATGCCTATGCGATCGACTCTACAGACATGCCCTGTAAGCGGTTTTTCCCGGTGTTGGCCCTGCTGCCCACCATGGCGCCTTCGGTTGTGACCGGCCTGGCGTTCATCATGCTGTTCGGCCGCCGCGGTTTCGTCACCTGGAACCTGCTGCATCTCCATGTGGATCTGTACGGGCCTTTCGGCCTGTGGGTGGCGCAGACCATCGCGTTCTTCCCCCTGGCCTATATCACCATCTCCGGCGTGCTGAAATGCATCAGCCCGAACCTGGAGCTGGCGGCGCAGAACCTGGGCGCCAGAGGCTGGCACCTGTTCCGCACCGTGACCTTGAAACTGGCTACCCCCGGTATCGCCAGCGCTTTCCTGCTGGTTGCCATCAACAGCCTGGCCGACTTCGGTAACCCGATGCTGGTAGGCGGCAACTACCATGTGCTGGCCACCGAGGCTTATTCCGAGGTAGTGGGTGCCTGGGACCTGCCCATGGGCGCGACCCTGTCCGTGTTCCTGGTTATCCCCACGATCCTGGTGTTCTTCGTCCAGCGCTACTACCTGGAGAAGCACTCCTACGTGACTGTCACCGGCAAGCCGGTGGCGGGCCTCACCCGCGTGACCTGCAGCCCCATGGCCAAATGGATGCTCTTCGGTTTCTGCAGCTTCCTGTGCGCGGCCATCCTGCTGGTTATCGGTGTGGTCATCCTGTTCGCTTTCACAACGACCTTCGGCTATGACTACAGCTTCACACTGGACCACTTCATCGAGGGCGTCCTGGTGGGCGGCGTCATGAAGAACTCCTGGATCGCGTCCATCTCCACGGCGACCATCACCACCCTGTTCGGTATCGCCCTGGCGTTCCTGACCATCCGCAAGAAGTTCCCCGGCCGTGTGATCATGGACTTCCTGGCCATGCTGCCTGTATCCCTGCCCGGTACCTTCATCGGTCTGGCATTGATCATGGCCTTCAACGACGGCGTCCTGTCCCTGACGGGCACTATCTACATCATTATTTTAGGTATGGTGCTGCGCCAGCTCCCTGTCGGCTACCGGCAGGCTGTGGCGGGCCTCTCCCAGATTGAGAAATCCCTGGAGCAGGCTTCCACCAACCTGGGTGCGAACAGCTTCGTCACCTTCAAGCGTGTGGTTCTTCCCATGCTGAAAAACTCATTGTCCGTAAGCTTTGTCTATTCCTTCATGAAATCCATGAACACGCTGAGCACAGTCATCTTCCTGGTTTCTCCGGAATGGAACCTGGCTTCTGTAAACATCATGAGCCTGTCGGACCACGGTTTCCTGGCTACGGCCAGTGCTACGGCTGTCGGCATGATGCTGACAATCTTTATCACATTTGGCGTGGTCAAACTTATCTTTAGAGACCAGATCAATATCTTCGATTTATAACACCGAAGCATGAGGAGGAAACTGACGTGTCTGAATATGTACTGCAATTAAAGAATATCAACAAATATTTCGGTGGCAACCATGTCATCAACAACGTGAACCTGAACATCAAAAAAGGTGATTTCGTCACCTTCCTGGGACCTTCCGGCTGCGGCAAGACCACGCTGCTCCGTATGGTGGCAGGTTTCTATGAGCCTGACGAGGGCGAGATCCTGCTGAACGACCGCCGGATCGAGAAGATCCCTCCCTACGGCCGTAACTGCTCCATGGTGTTCCAGGAGTACGCGCTGTTCCCGCACATGACCGTGTTCGACAACGTGGCATACGGTCTGGACGTGAAGGGCGTGCCCAAGAACGAGATCCGCGAGAAAGTGGCCGCAGCGCTGGAGATGATGCAGCTGCAGGGCATGGAGAACCGCTATCCCAACCAGATGTCCGGTGGCCAGCAGCAGCGTGTGGCCGTGGCCCGCGCCCTGGTCATGGACCCGGAGGCACTGCTCCTGGACGAGCCGCTGTCCAACCTGGACGCCAAGCTCCGTGAGGCTGTACGTTTCGAGCTGCGCCAGATCCAGCAGAAAATGGGTCTGACCACCATCTACGTTACCCACGACCAGTCCGAGGCCCTGTCCATGTCCGATATGATCGTTGTCATCCGCAAGGGTGTCATCCATCAGATCGGCACCGCGCAGGAGATCTACTTCGAGCCCAAGACCACCTTCGTGGCCGACTTCATCGGCACCACCAACCTGTTCCAAGTGGTTGCCGGCGCGGACCAGACCGTGACCTACGGCGACGCCCGCCTGCACACCGAGTTCCCCGTGAAGAGCGGCGAGACCTACTGTGTCAGCATCCGTCCGGAATGCCTGCATCTGAGCAAGGATCCGGTGGACGGCGAGATCAACGTGGAAGGTACCATCCGCGGCAAGATGTTCCTGGGCGAGAAAGTCCGCTACTTCGTGGACGACAAGCTGGGCATGGAGTGGATCGTGGACATCTTCGATCCCGGCCGTGTGCTGCTGGACGGCGAAGTGTTCATCCACTTCGAGGAAGAGAAGGCCTGGCTCATCGACGAGCGCAAGATCGACAAAGACTGATTCCGTACCGGCCATATATCGCTTAACCGGAATACGGCCGGACCGGAATAAAGTTGAACTGAACAAAAGCACCTGTCACTTTGTGGCAGGTGCTTTTTTTGTGCGCGGAAGATTTTCCGGACGGGATGAGATGGAACGGTAGTGGGAAGAACCGGGACGTAGATGCGGAAACAGCCGGAAAAGGGGATGCCATGGGAGAATATACGGATTTTAGTGTATAATAAGGATATGTATGAAAATAAAGCCGTCCCGTTTCCCCGGGGTGAGGGGAGAGGGACGGAAGACGGATCAGGGGGAGACGTGCATGGCGCTGTACTGCAAGCAGTTGAAAGCCGCTTATATTACAGAGGAGATACATAAAATCATCGAGAAGTTTCCGGAGAAGGACAGGGAAGAGATCCGGGAGCTTTACAAATACGACAGCTGCTTCGAGATGGTGACGAATTTCAAACCGGGGGAACGTGGCGAGAACAGCCGTGAGCTGGCGATCTGTATGGTGGCCAGGAATATCGTGGAGCGGGGATTTCCCACGCTGGCGCCGAAGCTGATGCGTCAGGAAGTCCATCCGGGCATCACCGCCGACGGAATCAAGCGGGCCCTGGTGATCTACGACAAGGACTACGTGTTCTCTGACTGGAAACGGTATTATTACAAGACGCCGGGAGGGGAGCTGGAACTGGTGGATGACAATGAGGGGGAGATCTCTCTCCTCATGGCGGCGGATTCTTTCAAGGCCCAGCATTTCGAGCGGCAGAAACCGCTGGAGCATATCATCAGCCATCCCGGGACGCCCATGGAGCAGTATAAAAGTTATGTGAGATACTGCCTGTCCAAAAGTCTCGACAGGCTGCTGAAGCAGTATGCGGGGCAACGGGTGGATTTCGCGGTGATGCTGCCCCGGTTGTCGCCCCATAGGAGCAGCTGCGTGAATATCGAGGTGGACGGCGAGTCACATCAGGATATGGATCAGCGGATCAGGGACGCTTACCGGGACCGGCTGATGGAGGAACTGGAGTGGGAGCCGACCATCCGGGTGGGGGCAAAGGATATCCGCGGCAAGCGTGGCGGTGACATTCCCGGGGAGAAAGGCGGAGCTGCCGGCTGGCAAGAGAGACTGGAGGGATTTTTCGGCAGATACCGGGAGTTGGCACAGCTGCCGGATACCTGCGGCAAGGAGATCCGCATCTCTCTGTTCGGCGCCCGGCTCACTGAGACATTGCTGTATCTGACGGAGAGAAATGAGATTCCGCTCTTCACAAAGAAGACGGTTTATATCAGGGCCAAGGCCAACAGCTGCCCGGAGGCCGTTGTCCTGGGATTGCAGCACGGCCTGGATATTCTGCATCATCTGGCGGCCATCTATGGCGGCACCATGGTGGTGGGACGCATCCTGTTGAAGCTGGACGACATGGTGAACGGCCGGACAGAGCAGTATGTCCTGGAGGGAGGCAAGGCACCGGAAGTGTCGGAGCAGCGGTTTGGCAAAACGGACCTGAATCTGGTGGAGGACATGGAGCACCGGCTGTTCGCCCATGGGGGAGAGATGCTGCGGAGCAAGACTGTGGCACTGTACTCCTCTTACTCCGAATCGGAGGATCATTTTCTCAATGTTCTCAGCCAGTCTGTCCCATATCAGGCAGAAAAGAAGTCGAAAGACAGCCTGAAGTACTTCCTGCAGCTGATTTTCCGGAAAGAGAGCTTCCGTCCCCAGCAGTTTGAGATTATCCAGGCGGCTCTGAAAAAGAAGAATGTGATCGGCATCCTGCCCACCGGCAGCGGCAAAACCATCACTTTCCAGCTGCCTGCCATGCTGCAGCCCCAGAGCAGCATGATCATCACACCGCTGATCTCCCTGATGTACGACCAGATCCGGAACCTGAAGGATATCCGCGTGGATTCCTGCGCCATGGTGAACAGCTCTGTCCAGGGAATAGAGAGGCATGTGATCCAGGAGCGGATCAGAAAGATGGGCTACCAGCTGATCTATATCTCGCCGGAACGGCTGCAGATAGACACATTCAAGGATATGCTGCCCTGCCCCATGGCCCAGGTGGTGCTGGACGAGGCTCATTGCGTATCCCAGTGGGGGCATGACTTCAGGACAGCCTATCTGCGTGTGGGGGATACCATCAACAAATATTTCCCCGAAGAGCGGAAGAGCGTCATGGCCCGCCCGATTCTGATGGCACTGACGGGAACGGCCTCCTGCAACGTGGTGACGGATATCAAGCGGGAACTGAAAATGGGCCGGAAAGTGGAGGTGGTCATGCCCACGGATTTCCGGCGGGAGGATCGGCATTTCCGTATTTTCCGGCTTCCGGAGGAACGGCGGCTGTCCTGGCGTATCAAGGAAGGTTATGTGGAGAAGGGCCTGGAAGAAGGCATCCGGCTGCTCCATGGATTATGGGAGGAGGAATCCCATAAGGACTTCTTCCGGAAGGAGCGGGGGCGTTATGTGAACGGCTCTCTTGTATTCTGCCCCTATTCGCAAAGACAATATGAGTCTGTGGAGGCTATCCATGACCGGCTGACGGCGGTGATGGAAGATGACGGACAGGAGATGCGGGATGCGGCCCGCCGGCGGCATGAGGAACCGCCTGAAATTGAACATTTCACTTTCGACAAATATCACGGTTCCCGCACGGTAGAGGAGAAGGAGCGTGCACAGAACCGGTTCAAGGAGAACGAGATCGCGCTCCTGATCGCCACAAAAGCTTTCGGCATGGGCATTGACAAGCCGAATGTGAGGCTGACTCTGCATACCTGCATCCCTGAATCCATCGAAGCCTTCTATCAGGAGGCGGGACGTGCCGGAAGGGACCGGCAGCCTGCGGTGAATCTGGTGCTGGCGCCGCCTGCCGAGACGGCATTCGACTCGATCTGGGACAAAGGCATCTCGGACTATTTCATTTCCCGGACATTTCCGGAGAAAAAAGAGTTCATGAACACAGTGAAAATATTTCTCCATGCGGAATATCTGGAGGAGGATGATCTTGCGGACCGTCTTCTGAAATCCATTTTCGATGATGATGTCAGCGACCTGCGGCAAGGTCTTGTTTTCGATACCGATCCGGTGCGGAACAGACTGACACTGACGATGAAAGCGCGTGTCTTTGGCAAAAGCCGGTCCTACGATATCAGCCTGGAGGGAGAGAAGATGGCCATGAAACCGCTGTCGGCTCAGGCGAAGAAGGTATACGGTCCTTTAGATGCGGAATGCCTGGCGTTGCTGCAGAAAAACCTGAGGGAGGCGTTGCGGCAGGAAGATATTGTATTGACACCGGAGGATCTGCCCAAGGCATTCGCATACAAAGAGAAATATGCCTCCCGGAGTCTGCTTTCCATCATGAAGGAGGTGCAGGAGAGCGGTGTTCCCCGGTCCTGCTATGTGGGACTGGACCCGCAGGATCTGCTCAATCCCGTGGACAGGATACTGGCCTCTCTCATGAAGTACCGGGAAGACGGACGTCTGCGTGTCACCACGATAGGGCGTTTTGAGGGAATCAAGACGCTGCCGCAGGAGGTTCTGCGGACGATGATGGAATATGCGAAAATCACGGCGGAAGAAGCGGAGCGGATCATTCCCGGTTTCCGCCTGTCACAAGCGGAGCAGATCCGCGCCTGTGTGGCCACGGTGAAAGAAGCGCGGCGGGAATGGCAGAGAGAATGGGAGCTGGTAAGAAAGGGAGAGCTGCGGGACTATTATGAGAAGTGCCTGTGGGGATTCTATCCTACCTATTGGAGCCTCTGCCAGACCAATCAGCTGGAAGAATATGCCAGTGGCGGTTCGTACTGGCATCTGATGAAACTTTGCGATGTCAGGCAGCAGACCCTGGATTCCGGACAGGAGAAAATACTCTATTACATGGGGATCCTGGGAATTTATGACGATTATACCCGTTATTACGGACCGGACTATGCGGAGATCCGGGTGGTCCCCTTCAGCAAGGAGACGTTGAAGGAGCATATCCGTGAGTATATCTCCGGCTATGAGACCGCGGATTATCTGAAGCGGAAAATCAGCGACCTGGCGTTTCTTGACGAGTATGCGGACGATGATGTGGAAGGGCTGGTCACGGCCGGTCTTGAATATATCCTGGATTACTCTTATGAGAAAATCAGGACACACCGGCAGAAGCAGATGGAGGTCATGTATCATTGTGTTGAGGCTGACTGTGGGGGCAAGAAAGGTGAAGAGGCTTTCAGCGAGGAGGTATACAAGTACTTCGAATCCAAGTATACCGATGATATCTTCAAAGATATCAAGAACGAGAATCTGCTGCTGCCCATGGCTTGGATTGACAAGGTGAGAAAGCTGTCCGAGGCGCCGGAGGAGAACATCCTGGAAAATCTTTCCCATCTCCGCACATCCGCTTCGAAAGTGCAGGAGCAGCGTCCCCGGTCCTTCACGGTGTATTTCCTTTATGCCTATGGCATCCTGGGAGATCCGGAGATGAGCATCCGGGACGGCATTGAAGCGTATCTGGAGGGGGTGGAGAGACTGCAGGACGTGCGTGCCAACTATCGCAGCGAGCTCCAGCGGATCAGCAGGGCCTGCCTGGAAGACAAGGAACTGTACTATCTGGAGGAAGTGGCGGACATCCTGGAAAATAAATTCGGCGCCGAGCGGGGCAAGAAGGTGGCTGAGAACCTGAAAGAATTCAAGGCTGTGGCCCGGGAACTTCTGAAGGAAGCGCGGGAGAAAGCCGGCGTGGAGGAACCTGCCGGGAAAACGGAAAATGA
Organism: uncultured Negativicutes bacterium; assembly: GCA_937926555.1. GTDB lineage: Bacteria > Bacillota > Negativicutes > Acidaminococcales > Acidaminococcaceae > Succiniclasticum. The sequence goes on from CALAZX010000251.1 coordinate 8,804, forward strand.
ATAAGAGATGACAAAAGCACCTGTCACATCGTGGCAGGTGTTTTCTTGTGCGCAGAAGATTTGCTGGTGCCGTCTGCTGTTTCCTTTTTGCCTCCTCCGTCCTCCGGATAGTGGATTTTCGGTGTCAGAAGCATGATCACCTCCGTCTTGTGGCGGGACCGGTAGCGGTGCCGGAAGAGGTGCCCCAGCAGCGGCAGTTTCGACAGGAGGGGAATCTGCTGGAGCCGCTCCTGCTCCTCCTCGCTGATGAGGCCGCCGATGACCAGGGTCTCCCCGTCCTCCATGGGCACGGTGGTGTCGGCGGTGCGGCTGGTGATCTTGTAGTTCTTCAGCTCCGCCACCAGGGTGGGGGTGCTCACCTCCGTATGGACTTTGGAGATGATCTTCCCATTTTTCCCCAGTACCGGTGTGTAGGTGAGCTTGATGCCGGCGTCCACGTATTCCGTGGCGTAGGTGGAGTCCGCGGGGGGGGGGGGGGCGGGGGAGCCCCCATGGGTGCGTTTCGCCGTGACGGCGGGGATGTGGCTGCCGATGAAGATGCTGGCCTCCTTGCCGGGTAACGTGCTGATCTTGGGGGTGGCCAGGATTTTCGCCCGTCCGTCCCGGAGCATGGCGGTGAGGGTGGCGCGGAACCGGAAGCGGGAGGAGGTGCGGCCGGGGAAACGGATGTGACCCGGATAGCCGTTGGCCCCTCCGTCCCCGCCGGCAGGCAGGGTGTTCCATTCCCATCTCATGCCCAGGTCTCTCTCCTTCTCCCGGCTGACGGAGATGATCCGCGCCTCCAGGGTCACCACGGGCACCGGCCGGTCCAGGGACGCCAGGAACGCCCTTACCGGCGGCAGCGTCTCCCCGGGACCTGCGTAGAGGATGCTGTTGCTCCCGGGTTCCGGCCGGAAGCGGGGGCCGGGGAAGAGTTCCGTCAGCAGCGGCGCCAGGTCCTCCGCCGTCCGGTGGTCCAGGGGCAGTACCGTCCGGAC
>CALAZX010000252.1 GCA_937926555.1 uncultured Negativicutes bacterium
CCGGCTGGAGACAATGACAAAGATGCGCTTTCCCGTCACGACGGGGCGGAGCATTCCGGCACAGAGGACCGGGAGGACGACGGCGACACCATCGTGAGCACCATCTCCCGCTTCTTCACGAAAGAAGTGGTGGAGGAGGTCCACGAGGAGCCGGAGCGGAAGCCCGCGGACAGCGGGAAGACAGCGCCGGAAGATGACACGGACCGCAAGGAGAAAGAAGCCGCGGCGGCTGCCGCGGTGGTGGCCACGGCGGCCCGTGAGCGGGAACGCCAGGCCCGTCTGAAAGAAGAGGAGGCCCGCAGGAAAGCCGAAGCGGAACGCCGGGAGAAAGAGCAGGCGGAACGGCAGCGGCGCCAGGAGGACCGGAAAAAGAAAAACGCCACCGCCGCGACGACGGCAGTGGCCACCGGGAAGGACGTGGAGACGACGGAGAACCAGGACAAGAAGACCATCTGGAAGAGACGGCTGAAGAAAGCGGCCAAGTACGGCGGCGCCGTGCTGGCGGCCATCTTCATCGCGCTGTTCTTCTATTTCAACCATACGACACCGGACATCGAGGTCCCCAATGTGGTGGGCATGTCCGTGGTGGAAGCCCAGAAGACCCTGGAGGAGAAGGGCTTTAAAGTGGACCTGGAGGAGGAGCAGGCTGACAACATCCAGCCCGGCCAGGTCATCAAGCAGGACCCCAAAGCCGAGATCAAGCGGAAGGAAGGGGCCCGCATCATCCTCACCATCAGCCGCGGCCTGAAATTCACCCCGGTTCCCGAACTGGTGAACCTGGATGTGGAGAAAGCCAAAGAGCTGATTTTCGAGAACAATTACCGGATTGGCAAGATCACCTACGCCTGGGTGAAAGACAAGCCGGAAGGCCTGGTGCTGAAACAGCTCCCCACTCCGGGCAGCAAAGTCAGCGAGGGCGGCGCCATCGACCTGGTGGTGAACAAGCAGGAGATGAAGAAGATGCCGGATCTGGCCGGCATGAAGGTGGAAGAGGCCAAGAAGGCGCTCTCCGACATGGGATTCACCGAGGTGACGGTGAAGGAGGAATCCAGCTCCAAGCC
>CALAZX010000253.1 GCA_937926555.1 uncultured Negativicutes bacterium
AAAAAGCCCCCGGGACAAGTCCCGAGGGCTTCCTCAATGCTTCGTTGAAAGCTTTGCCCGGGATAACCGGGCCTGTCGCCCTATTATCCCTGTGTCACAACACGGATGTTGGATACGTTGAACGCCTTCGCGATGGCGGGCAGCGCGTCACGCAGGATGAAAGTGCGGTGCAGCTCGCTCTCGGCCACGATCAGGCAGCGCTCTCCGGCAACGTTGATGTTGTGGATGCGGGTGATCAGGCGCTCGAACTCGTCATCGCCCAGTTCCTCGCGCAGGACTTTCAGTCCGGGCATCAGCTGGGGTTTCTCTTTGGCCATGCGTTTCTCCAACGGGGAGAAGGGCACGGTTACGACACGGGCGTCACGGGCTACAACAAAATCTTCCTCGTGCTCGCCGGGTACAACTAAATCAGGTCTCATTCTTCTATTCCTCCTCTGCTCTCGGCAGTACTTTTTATACATTAATATTATAAAATATATACTGACTACCGTCAAGGAAGGAAGAGACCGGTTTCATTTTGTAAACCTGTTGAATCTGTTTAAAAATGCGGTTTTTCCCGATTTTAAAATAAAAAAACGCCGGGACCACTGTTAACTACTTTACAGATTGGGCCTTTGTATCATCAATCACAGAGAGTTTTGCTTAATAAGTTGCTATCTTCATTTATATGCGTTAAAATAGATATATTAATTTTATTTAACTACTAGTCATAGTAAATCAGGAGGTTTTTGTATCAATGTCAGTTTTAGATGTACTAAAAGAGCGTGGCTTTCTAGCCCAGATTTCCCATGAAGAAGAGATGAAGGAACTGCTGGAGAAGGAAAAAATCACGTTTTATATCGGTTTTGACCCCACAGCGGACAGCCTGCACGTAGGCCACTTCATCGCGTTAATGCTGATGGCGCATATGCAGCGCGCCGGACACCGTCCCATCGCCCTTCTGGGTGGCGGCACCGGTATGGTCGGCGACCCCAGCGGCAAGGATGATATGCGCAAGATGCTCACCACCGAGTTCATCGACCACAACATCGCCTGCTTCAAGAAACAGATGTCCAAGTTCATCGACTTCTCCGAAGGCAAGGCCCTGATGGTCAACAACGCGGACTGGCTGCTGGACATGAACTACATCCAGCTGCTCCGTGAGGTGGGCACCCATTTCACCGTCAACCGCATGCTGGCTGCCGAGTGCTACAAGAAACGCTGGGACAAAGGTCTCACTTTCTTCGAGTTCAACTATATGATCATGCAGGCGTACGACTTCTACCTGCTCCACGACAAATACGGCTGCATCATGGAGCTGGGCGGCGACGACCAGTGGTCCAACATGCTGGCCGGCGTTGAGCTGATCCGCCGCAAGGAAGGCAAACCCGCCTTCTGCATGACCTGCAACTTGCTGACCACCAGCAACGGCAAGAAGATGGGCAAGACCGAGAAGGGTGCTCTGTGGCTGGACCGCGAGAAGACTTCTCCCTACGAGTTCTACCAGTACTGGAGAAACATCGATGACGCCGACGTGGAGAAATGCCTGGCGCTGCTGACCTTCCTCCCCATGGATGAGGTCCGCCGTCTGGGTTCCCTGAAGGACCAGGCCATCAACGAGGCCAAGAAGGTTCTGGCGTACGAGGTCACCAAGCTGGTTCACAGCAAAGAGGACGCCGACAAGGCGGTCGAGGCTACCGAGGCTCTCTTCGGCGGCGGCGGCGCCATGGAGGATGTCCCCACCATCGAGATCTCCGGCGAGGACGCATCCAAGAAACTCATCGACGTGCTCACCGAGCAGAAGGTCTTCAACAGCAAACGTGAAGCCCGCCAGATGATCAACCAGGGCGGCCTGTACCTAGAGAACGAAGCGGTATCCGATGTCGATGCGGCATTAACTCCTGATATGTTCGCAGAAGACAACGGTGTGCTCATCCGCAAAGGCAAGAAGAAATACTATCGGCTGGTAATTAAATAAAAAATTCTATAACGAAAGGCAGTAGTACTATGAACAATTCTCTCTCGCTTGCGAAACTTATACCGATTGGACTGATGCTGTTTTCTTCCTTCTTTGGTGCAGGAAACCTGATTTTCCCGCCCCTATTCGGCTTCCTGGCCGGCAGCAATCTATCCATGGCAGCTCTGGGATTCTGCATTACCGGTGTAGGTCTACCGCTGATCGGCGTGCTTGCTATTGCCTTTAAAGGAACGGACAATGTCAATGCCCTGATGGATCCGGTGAGCAAAACCTATGCCAAGGTGATGATGTTCATCACCGCCCTCACCATCGGCCCCCTGTTCGCCATCCCCCGTACCGCTGCGGTAAGCTACGAGGTAGGCATCAAGCCGCTGCTGAACGGCACCAATGACGGCATGTACCTGGCCATCTACTCGGCACTGTTCTTTATCGCCACCGCGTATGTGGCGCTGAATCCCTCCAAAGTGGTCACCTGGCTGGGCAAGATTCTGACTCCGGTGATGCTGCTGTGCCTCGGCGCGCTGTTCATCTCCGTGTTCATGGCTCCCGCCATCGAGCTTCCCGCTCCCCAGGGTGATTTCGCCACCGCACCTTTCCTGCAGGGCTTTGTGGAAGGTTACAACACCATGGACCTTCTGGCCGCATCCCTCTTCGGCGCGGTGACCGTGAGCGCCATCAAGCTCTACGGCATCACGGACCGCAAACAGATCACCCGGTCCTGCTTCCTGGCAGGCATCGTGGCCACCGTATGTCTGGCAGTCATCTACTACTGCCTGGCTTACGCCGGCGCTGAGAGCGTACGCTACCTGGGCGAAGGCAGACACTTCTCCAACGGCAGCGGCATCCTCATCGCCTGCACCACCCACTACCTGGGAACCTACGGACAGATGATCCTGGGTGTGATCATCCTGCTGGCCTGCCTGACCACCAGCATCGGTCTGACGGCGGCCATCTCCGATTACTTCGGCATCATGAGCAAGGGCAAGATCGCCGAGCGCACTTTCGCGCTGGGCATCACGATCTTCTCCTTCGCCGCATCCAATGTGGGCCTGGACAACATCATCAGCTTCGCGGTGCCTGTGCTCTGCGTGCTGTACCCCATCATCATCACCTCTTCCGTGGTGAACATCCTGGGACCCGTCTTCAACGACGAGCCGCTGGTATACCGGTACAGCCTGGTGCTGGTGACCATCTTCGCCTGCATCGACGGCATCAAGGCGCTAGGTGTATCCATCCCCGGCGAAGCGTTCCTGCAGGCCTGCCTGCCCCTCTATGCTGACGGGTTCGGCTGGCTCACCGTGGGTATCGCCGGTATGATCATCGGCTTCATCCACAGCAAGATCGCGAAATAAATGGTTTCGCCGTGAAACCTGAACAACTGAAGGATCTGCGCGCAAGCGCAGGTCCTTTTTTGTTG
>CALAZX010000254.1 GCA_937926555.1 uncultured Negativicutes bacterium
GGAAACGCGGGCAGGACGGATTTTTCCTGTTGACAGAAAGAATAGGTGCTTGCTATGAATGGAAGCCTGCAAATATCTATATATTATTAGTAGCCAGTACCAATAATACCATATTTGTCACGATAAGAAAAGGCGAAAAACTGACCGGGCAGTCCCGAGTCGGTTTGCGGCTTATTTCCCCTTCTGCGTCCATTCTCCCTCCCGCCGAAACATAAAAAACGCCCTTCCCCATCCGTCAGTCCCGCTGACAGATAAGGAAGGGCGCATAGATTCCGGTGGGATGCCGTCACAACAGAAGCCTAACAGGTTCCTGCAAGGAGGTATCACTGCTGGGCGGCCTGGCCGGCGTACTCCTGGCAGATCTCGTACATGGCTTCGGCGAAGGTCTTCTCCGGGATGGCCACGAACTGGTACTTGTTCTTCTTCTGCTCGATGAGGCGGCCTTTGTTGGTGTACACGTCCATGGACACCACGGTGTAGGTCCGCTCCTTCATGTTGAAACGCATGTCCAGGGTGCAGTACTGGACGGACTCTTTCTTCTTCAGTTTCTTGTCGTACTGCTGCTGCAGCTTCTTCAGCACGTCCTTGTTGGTGAAGACGGTCTTCACGGTGGCCTGCATCAGGTCGGTGTTCGCCTTGCCGTCCTTGCCGGTGACATAGCCCAGGCTGGACATGTCGTAGGCGTAGATGCCCAGGTCGTTCTCCAGAATCAGGGACCAGCGCTGGGCCTCCAGCTCCTCGGCGGTGGGTTTGGGCTGCATGCTCATCTCCCAGTTCATGCCGGCGTCGGCATGGGGCACCTCATGTTTCGGCGCCGCCATGGCGGTGGCGCACAGGGCCAGGGTGAAGCAGGCGACCAGTAATGCTTTCAGGATTTTTCTCACGGTGTGTTCCTCCTCAAGATGTTCTTTATAATATTATGATTATCAGAGATTGTACGGGTTCGCTGTCCGGATCCGTCAGATGGATCTGGCCGGCGGTATGCCGTACAGGTCCACCATCTCAATTATAGCACAGTCATAT
>CALAZX010000255.1 GCA_937926555.1 uncultured Negativicutes bacterium
CCTGGAGATGGCCGCCCTCCCCGCCGGCGCCCGGGTGCTGGACGTGGGTTCCGGCACCGGCGTGCTGCTCCCCTACCTGCTGGAAGCCATCGGACCGGAAGGCCATGTCACCGCGGTGGATTTCGCCGCCGGCATGCTCCGGGAGGCGGCACGGAAATACGGCGGCAGGGGACAGATCGACTTCCGGGTGGAGGACGTGCTCCAGTGGACCCCGGAAGAGCAGTTCCAGGCCATCACCTGCCTCAACGTCTTCCCCCACATGGCGGAGCGGAAAGCGCAGTTCCTGGCGCGGATGCGGGAGCTGCTGGTTCCCGGCGGAATCCTGGTGCTGATGCACGACATCTCCCGGCAGGAGGTGAACAGCATCCACGGCAGCTGCGAGGAAGTGAAGTCCCACGCCCTGCCCCCGGCGGAGGAGACCGCCCGGATGCTGGAGGAAGCCGGCTACCATGACGTGGAAGCCATGGAGGACGACAGCCTCTACTTCGTCCGCGGCGTGGGGTAATTCCGCAAACGTCCTGCGCAAAAGGATGCGCTTCCCCCAATCAGGAAATCGCATGCGGGATTCAGAGGTCCGCATGCTTACGTAAGGAAGAACAATACCATATACGGCAATTAAAGCAATAAAAAACAGAGCCTCTTTTTCCGGCACAGGATATGTGCGGGAAAAGCAGGCTCTGTTTCTATTTCTGTTCAGATTCCTTTGCGGATTCCGTCGCGGACCGGTCTCCCGGTCCGCAATCGTTCTGCGGAAGACAAAGGGATTATTCCTTGCCGTCCTCGTCGGTGGCGAAGAGGGCCTCCACGAATTTATCCGGCTCGAAGGGGCGGAAATCCATGATTCCCTCGCCTACGCCGATCCATTTCACGGGCAGTCCCAGCTCCTCCTTGATGGCCACGACCACACCGCCTTTTGCGGTGCCGTCCAGCTTGGTCAGGACAACGCCGGTGACATTGGCGGTCTCGGTGAAGACTTTCGCCTGGGTGATGGCGTTCTGGCCGGTAGTGGCGTCCAGCACCAGGAAGGTCTCGTGGGGAGCTTCGGGGATCTCGCGTTTGATAATGCGGTCCACTTTCTCCAGCTCCTTCATCAGGTTGGCCTTGTTGTGGAGACGGCCGGCGGTGTCGATGAAGAGGATGTCCGCCTTGCGGGCGATGGCGGCTTTCACGGCGTCGAAGACAACCGCTGCCGGATCCGCGCCCTCCTCATGGGCGATGACATCGCATTTGGCACGCTCACCCCAGATCTTCAGCTGGGCGGAAGCGGCGGCGCGGAAGGTGTCCCCCGCTGCCAGCATCACCTTGTAGTTGAACAGCTGGAAGTAGTTGGCCAGCTTGCCGATGGTGGTGGTCTTGCCCACGCCGTTGACGCCCACCACCAGGATCACGGTGGGTTTTGCGCCGATACGGGTGCGCACCCCGTCATCCTTCAGCATGGCGGCAACCCGCTTCTTCAGGAAGGGAATGACATCCTCGGTGCCCTCGATCTCTTTCTTGCGCGCGGCTTCCCGCACCTCGTCGATCAGTTTCTCCGTGGTCTTGTAACCCACGTCGCCTGCCAGGAGGATCATCTCCAGCTCTTCCAGGAAGTCCTCGTCCACTTTGGCGGACAGGCCCACCAGCTCGGAAATACGATCCGTGAAGTTCTGACGGGTCTTGCTCAGCCCGTTCTTCAGTTTCTCAAAAAAACCCATTCCGTTACCTCTTTTCCATCTATTCATTTGCGCCTCCATGGCGCATATATAACATCTTTATCAGACTGCGGGGCGGCTTTCCCTCCGGCATCCCGCCGTCATCGCTGCGGCCGCATCCCGTAACTGCGCCGGGAAGCTTCCCGAACTGCGGCGCACTGCCATGCGTTCCGTCAGTTCTCCTACGCGAACCGCTGGCTGTCGTGCATCTCCACCGACAGAATCTTGGACACGCCCACTTCCTCCATGGTGATGCCGTACATCACGTCGGCGGCCTCCATGGTGCCTTTCCGGTGGGTGATGACGATGAACTGGGTATGTTCCGCGTAGCTCTTCAGGAAGCCCGCGAACCGGTCGATATTGGCGTCGTCCAGCGGCGCGTCGATCTCGTCCAGGATGCAGAAGGGGGAGGGATGGTAGCTCAGCAGCGCGAAAAGCAGCGCGATGACTGTCAGCGCCCTCTCGCCGCCGGACAGCAGATACAGGCTCTGCAGTTTCTTGCCCGGGGGCTGCACTTCGATGTCGATGCCGGATTCCAGGATGTCCTCCGGATCGCTCAGTTTCAGCAGTGCCGTGCCGCCGCCGAAGAGTTCCACATAGGTGCTGTGGAAGAACTTGTTGATCTCGTTGAAGGCCTCCCGGAACCGCCGGGTCATACCGCTGTCGATCTCGCTGATAACAGCCTCCAGGTTGTCCCTGGCCTCGCAGAGGTCGTCGAACTGCTGCTGCAGGAACCGGTAGCGGTCGCTGACCGCATGGTACTGCTCGATGGCCGCGGGGTTCACCGGGCCCAGGTCCTCGATCTCCCGCTCCAGTTTCAGCTCCTGCCGCTTCAGAGCGGCGTCGCTCTTCTCCTCCAGCAGGCCTTCCGCCTTGGCCTCATCCAGGGAGACCTTGTATTCGGAGGTCATCTGCTCCACCGCGTTCTGGTAGTCGCTCTCCAGCCGGGCGTTGTCCAGTTCCGCCTGGTGCACGCCGGCCTCCGCCTTGGCCTGCTCTTTCCGCAGGGCGGTAAGCTGTTCGGCCAGCGCTCCCTGCTTCCGGTTCAGTTCCACCCGCCGGGCCAGGAAGGTGTCCTTGCCGCTGACGGTGTCCTGCAGTTCCTGCATGAGGACGCGGGTCCGTTCCGCCAGGGTCTTCTTCTGCTCGCCGCTCTCGATGATGGTGCGTTCCAGCTTCTCCTGCTCGGCGATGTTGTTGTCGAAATCGTCGTGGAGGCGGCCCAGGTCGCCGTCCACTTCCTGCATGCGCTGTGACTTCGTGTCACGCTGCGCCCGGGAGGACTCGGCCTGCACCCGGGCATCCTGGAGCTGCCGGTCCAGAGTGCCCAGGGCGCTGTTGTCGGCGTCGATGCGGCGCTGCAGTTTGTCCAGCTCCGCCTTGGCGCTCTCGTCCCCGGCCTCCATCTCCCGGAGGGCCGTCCGTTTGCCGGACAGCACCGTGCGGGTCTCCATGTAGGCCTGGCCGATGCCGTTGCGCTCGTCCAGGGACACTTCCAGTTTCTCGTTCTCCTGCTGCAGACGCTCCGCCACCCGTTTCTCCTCGGATTTCAGCTCCGTCAGCCGCAGGTTCTTCTTCTGTACCGCTTCCCGCAGTTCCTCCAGGCGTTTCTCCCGGTCCTCCATGGCGAACTCCATGACCTCTTTCCGCTCCTGGATGCCCAGCAGGACGCCGTTCAGCTCCTCCTGCTTCTTCTCCTCGTCGGCGATGGTCTGCTTCCGGGACAGGTAGCCGGCCTCCTTCTTGGAGCGGCTGCCGCCGGAGAGGGAGCCGCCGGCGTTGACCATGTCCCCGTCCAGGGTGACAACCCGGAACCGGAACTTGCCCTCTTTGGCCGCCGCCAGGGCGAAGTCCATGTTCTCCGCCACCAGCACACGGCCGATGAGGAAACGCAGCGCCGGGCGCACGTCCTCGGCGCAGTCCGCCAGGTCAGCGGCGAACCCGCGGATGCCCGGCAGTTCCGCCAGTTTCCGGTCGGCGGCGCTGAGATAGGGCTCCTTGATGGTGTCCAGGGGCAGGAAGGTGGCCCTGCCGCCCCGTTTCGCCTTCAGGTAGGCGATGGCCTTCTTGGCCGCCTCCGCCGTGCGGATGACTATGTTCTGGGCACCGCCGCCCAGGGCTGTCTCGATGGCGGTGACGTACTCCGCCTCCACCTTCAGCAGCGCCGTGGCCGGTCCCAGCACTTCCTGCCGCCAGGCCTCGCCGCTCTGCATCACGTTGCGGATGCCGTAGCCGAAACCGTCCAGGGATTCCTGCATGTTGTGCAGCATCCGCAGCCGGGTCTCGATGGCCTCGATCTGCTTCTCGCAGCTGTTGTATTCCCGCTGGACCCCGTCCAGCTTCGCTTTCTCCTGCCGGGTCTCCTCCGCCAGAGACTTGCCGTCGGCGATATCCTTCTCCAGGTCCTGGGACAGTTCCCCTTTCTCCCGGAGCAGGTCACGCTGCTCCTGCTGGAAGAAGGCCACGCTGGCCTCCAGCTCCTCGATATCGGACTTCAGCGACTCCCGCTTGCGCATCCGCCGGTTCTGCTCCTCTTCCAGGCTGCGAACCTCGTTGCGCAGCTCCACCAGCTTCTGCAGGTCCTCCCTGCTGCTGTCGGTGAGTTTTCGCAGCGCGGCTTCGCCTTTGTCCTTGGATTCCTGGCGTTTCGCCCGGTCCGCCTCCAGCCGGGCCACTTTCTCCTCGGCCTCGGTCTTGGCGGCGTCCAGACGGTCGTACTCTTCCGCCAGGGTCTTCAGCTGGGCTTCCCACTCGTCAATCTGGACCTGGAGCTTCTCGTTGCGCCGGGCGGCCCGTCCCTGCTGCTCGCGGCTCTGCTTCACGCGCTCGTCCAGCACGGCGTCCTCGCCCTTCAGGGCCTCCAGGGCCTTCTCCTTGGCGCGGATGCCCTCCTCCACATGAGTGTACTGGTTGTTCAGCTCGTCCAGCTCTTTCTGCAGCCGGGTGTGCTCCGCCTCCATGGTGCCCACTTCGGCGTTCTTGGCCGCCAGCAGGTTCTCCGCCTCCGTCTTCACTTTCAGCACTTCCGCCCGGGCGGTCTCCATGGTCTCGATCTTCCGCACGAACTGGGTCAGCTTGCAGCTGCGCAGCTCGGTCTGGAAGCCGTTGAACTTCTCGGTCTTCTCCGCCTCCAGCCTAAGGGGCTCCACCTGGCTCTCCACCTCGCACTTGATGTCGTTGATGCGGGTCAGGTTCTCCGCGGTCTCGTTGAGACGGCGGCCCGCCTCCTTCTTGCGCATGCGGAACCGGGCGATGCCGGCGGCCTCCTCGAAGATGGAGCGCCGGTCTTCCGGACGGCTGTTGAGGATCTCGTCGATCTTATTCTGCCCGATGACGAACATGGCGCCCTTGCCCAGACCCGTGTCCGCCAGCAGGTCCACGATATCCTTCAGCCGGCAGCTCTTCTTGTTGATGGCGTAATCGCTGTCACCGGACCGGTAGAGCCGGCGGGTGATGCTGATCTCATCGAAATCCAGGGGCAGTCGCTTGTCGGTGTTGTCAAAAACCAGATGGACTTCCGCCGCACCCAGCGCACGTCTTTTCCCGCTGCCGGAGAAAATGACATCCTCCATCTTGCTGCCGCGCAGATCCTTGGCGCTCTGCTCCCCCAGCACCCAGCGGATCGCGTCGGAGACATTGCTCTTGCCGGACCCGTTGGGGCCCACCACTGTGGTGATGCCGGGCTGGAACTCAAGCGCGGTGCGGTCCGCGAAGGATTTGAATCCCAAGGCTGTTACTGATTTTAAGAACACTCATACCACCCAATCTGTTTATTGTATCGCCCC